>CAYVML010000079.1:0-240 GCA_964452475.1 uncultured Dehalococcoidales bacterium | reverse complement strand
TCCTCACAATATCAATAGCTGGGAAGTTGTAATCAGGCCTGCATGAGAAAACCCCCTCATATATTAAAGCAAACATGTAATGCCTACCAGCGAAATATCCCTGGGTTTACAACTGCTAACAGGTTATTTTGACCATAGCTATGAGGTCAGGATTTTCCCGTAATCATTTTATTCAAAAGTCACCACAGCCTGAACCCAGGGTGTTTCAGGGTTAAGGAGCTTCTGAAATACGTCCTGAAT
>CAYVML010000078.1:0-7518 GCA_964452475.1 uncultured Dehalococcoidales bacterium | reverse complement strand
TCACCATGGCTCGCCTCTGTAATAATCCCTTCCCATATTCCTGATGTATCTCTGGGTTTTAAGGGATGGAGCTCTTTGTTCCAGTCGTTAAAACCACCAATTACCGAAACCTGTCTGGCATTAGGAGCCCACACTGCAAAATAGGTCCCGTTTTGTCCATTTACCTGTACAGGATGTGCCCCCAGTTTCTCGTACAAACGGAAGTGAGAGCCCTCGTTAAAAAGATAAACATCGTTATCGGTCAACAGGGCTGTCTCTGTTTTGTTTTCCGAACTCTGTTTTTTTATTGTCATATTACTTTGATCAGGTTTATCCTCACACTTTCAATCGATAACATTGTTTCTTTTCCTAATTTTATTAATACTGTTCAATATATCAGTTACTTGAGGCTTTTGAAATATATCTTCCAGACAATAACGCATCTTACGCTGCCAGTTAGGATGCTCGGTATTCGTGCTCGGTATATTCTGTGATTTCGTTTCTAACCATAAATCCTCAAGGTTAACCAGGAGTAACTGGACTGGACTTGCAGCCAGAAAGTAAAGGCAAGCTTTTAAAACTGAAATGGTAGACTTCTGGTATAATCCAAGTAACCCTTTAACACGAAGAAAATGAAGTAATACCTGTTTAAGATCATCCCTTTCGTTTCTCTCCTTTTCCGCTCCCGATGTATCTAAAAAGCCAAATCCTAACCTCTCATCAATATCGAGTCCTTGCCAAAGAGCGGCAAATGGTGGCATATCATGTGTATTGAGACTTGCAACAGAATAAGCATGTGGCTGTGGCAGTCCGTTTTGAATATTTGAGGCAAGTTCATAATGGGCTACATACATATTATAGAGACCATGCTTTTTCATTGATGACCTGACATAGGAAGGTACAGTACCAAGGTCTTCCCCAACTAGAATAACCTTATGACGCCGAGATTCTAGAGAGAGAATCGCATAGAACTCTTCAGCATTATACCGTATATAAACACCTTGACTGGATTTTAGTCCTGCAGGGATACAGAAAAGGCGATGCAAGCCCATAACATGGTCAATACGAAGAATACTGGCATGCTTAAGGTGGTGACGCAGGTAGTTTACTACATATTGATATTTTTGTTCCCTGATTGTCTGTGGATTTAGTGGAGGGAATCCCCAGTTTTGTCCTTTTGTAAAAAGAGTATCCGGTGGGGCGCCAGCAGACGCACCTGTAATAAAGATATCGCGTTCATGCCATACATCATAACCATCTGGATGGACTCCGACTGGTAAGTCTAGATAGAGTAGAACCACATCTTTTTTTTCACCCCTGGTAATGTCACTCATCTGTTTATGAGCCAGCCATTGGACATAAAGATGATAATGCTTGTTAGCTAGATCGTAATCACTTTCAGCCAGTAAACCTTTCTTTAGCCGTTGAGGCCATGAGCGCCACGTGGTACCTTGTTTCTCACCAGTTGCTCGGAAACAGGCATAGTCTTCAGCATTTGGACTGGCTTTAACAAATTGATATAAATCTTCCTTCAGTTCGGTCTCTTCACTGAAGAAATTGCGACTGAACTCCTCCAGGACTGTACGTTTCAGGGCCATCTGTCGTCTATAATCTACCAACTCTAAATTGTTAAGTAAATTAATCTCGTTCTGGAATGACGCTGATTCTATTATATCTTTAGTAGGCAGGTAATTATGTAACCTCTGGACCTTATTGATATCAAGGAAAAATTCATTCCATAGTAAGCGACTAACTGGTAAATATGGACTGGGATTATAGATATAATCCATAAAAGTAGGTAATAGCGGTAGTGTAGCAATAACCTGGCTTCCCATACCTTTAGCCCATACCTTGAGCTTATTAAGATCAGAGTAACTACCTGCTCCCCAGCTTTCATGACTATGGAGCGAATACAATGGTGTAAAAATACCCCATTTGCGAATTTGAGTATCTTGTGGATAGCTGTAGGCCTTGGTAGGAGCTGAAATAATCAGGCTCTCATGAAGCTTCCCCTCCAGTTCTATGACAAGCTGGTGGTATCCTATTGGCAAGGTAATGAGCAGTGGTATTTTTATAGTAATGAATCGAGAGCCTTCTAAATCTTCTGTTGCGGACAATTCGCCATCTGAGAGGCGCAGAATCCATTGTTTTTTTTCACCATTCTCTAAATTCAGATGGCACTGTACACTGCAATTGGATTGAGCATAGGGAAGTGTGATTTCCGTTGATTTAAGTTGTCCATTCCATGCAACAATGATTGGCTGTAATGGTTTCTGGTATATTTGATATCGTCTTTCTCTCAATGCAGATAATATATCTCTATAATTTTCGACTGGAGCGTTTAGCACTTTTAGAACAGCTAATAATGATTCAGCAGATGCATAATTGCGATGGTGTGTTACATCATAATAAGATGTCTGTATTCCATAGAGATGAGCCAGCTTCTGCAGCAATCGGATGGAATAAGATTCACTCATGTTTACCTCTTTGTGATACCTTTCATCCTTATATATATGCCTACCTGGTACGACAAAAAAGGGTAGAGTTATTTATCAGCTTCTTCTTTTTCGTCATCAGGACTATCATTAGTAAGACCTAGTACTTGTAGAACACCCTCAAGTGGTAATTCAACCCAGCTTGGACGATTATTAAGTTCATAGTTTATTTCATAAATAGCCTTCTCAATGAGATATGAATTTAAGATAACGTCTATGCCTTCTAGGTCTTTTGGCAATATTGAGACTTCCGTCATATGTTTCATATAAGAATTTAAGAAGGTTGTTGAAACCCAGTAGTACCATACAGAAGCCCATTCCTTTAGCAAGTCAAGTTGTTCCGGCTGAAGATCTGTAAAACTTTGGGCTCGTAGTGCAGCATGAGTAGCATAATGAAAGGAGCGTATCATCCCTGCTACATCCCTTAGAGGGGATCTCTTAATCCTTCGTTCTCCCAGATGTCGTGCTGGTTCCCCTTCAAAGTCAATAATATAAAAATCGTTACCTGTATACAGTACCTGTCCAAGGTGGTAATCTCCATGGCAGCGTATCCGCATTCCTGTAATTTTTTGTCTGGTCAACTCCCTGAGATGCTCTATAAGAATATTTTGTTGTTTAATAATTATGTTTGCATTTTTTTGTGCATTCTCTGGAAGCTGCTTTATTTTGAGGCCTAGTAGTCGTAATACGTCTATACTAAATCGCCTCATTCCATAGTATAAAGATCTCTGATAGGTTATTGAGAATGGTTCTGGAACAAAATCCGGGTTCTTAATCTCAGATGCAAGTGCTCGATGAAGTTCTGCTGTACGCTGCCCCAGGAGTTCTGCTGATGCAAGATAGTGACCAATAGTATCTTCTACTATCAATGGAATATCTTCTTTACAACTTTCCAGCAACGAACAACTTATGGGATGAGGTACAGTTACTCCAGGACTTGCCAGTACCTTTTCGTAATAACGTTTCAGTGAATCTAGTGTATACTCCCAGGCATCACCCTCATTGTGCACATATTCATGAAGGATACCAAAGGTCATGGGTTGGCTTCCCTTCCTTGGATTATACTGGATAACTCCTGCTACTGGCGGAGAATTAGGAAAAGTCTCTCTGTCGTTAAGAAATAATCCTATTTCTACTTCATGACTAACACCTTCTTCGAGACGACGATAGAGCTTTAGTTTGAATTTATCATCATATACAATAGATGTATTGGACTGCTCTCCTTTAAGGATATAAGATTTCTGATCTTCACCAATAGAACGGTACAATGGGTAAAATACTTTACGAATATAAGATGCAGACATCTCACCTTTTTTACCTTTGAAGCTGCGTCTCCGAGACATGGCTTTTAAAATAGCACTATGAAATGCAGGTTCAGCAATAGCATCATAAATGATGCCGGTTTTCTCCTTATCCTTCAGTTTTAAATTGGCAATAATATATTGAGGTGATTGCTCCATTAGAAGCTTTGCCTTTTCATCCAGAGCAAAAGTTACGGGAATCAGGTAATTATCAGGTTCACCTTCAGAATAATCCACCTGTAAAAGGATAAAATGAACTATAGAAGTATCAAAAGGCAATGGAATGACATCTTGAATCTCATATGATAAAATCGTACATACTTTCCCGGCAAACCATCGTTGCTGTTTGATGTAGTTTATTAATGCTGATTCAAGGATACTTTTACTATTTCGTGTATACAGGTCTTCCCATTTTCCAGTGTGGGTTAAAACTGGTATTGATGTTTTCTTTTCTGAAGGTGTCAAATCAATCCTTGCTGGTTCTCTATTTTTAAGGGAAAACCAGTAAAAGGCATATGGTCCCAGGGTAATTTGATATGGTGCTTGCTCAATAGGCGGGAATTGAGTCTGACCAAAAACCTCTACTGGTACTTTCCCGGTATAAGTACTTAAGTCAAGACTGGTATATTGTGCATAGCGTGAAAGATTGGCTACAACCAGAACGATTTCATCTTTGTAGCATCTAATAAAGGACAGTACTTTACGATTCTCCGGGAAAAGGAATTCCAGTGTCCCCCGGCTTAATGCCATATACTTCTTCCTAAACGCGATGAGGTGTTTTATCCACCAAAGAAGTGAATCAGGATTGCTCTGTTGAGCCTCTACATTAATAGCCTCGTAGTGATATTCAGGGTCGATAACGGTTGGAAGATATAGTCGCTGCGGATTTGCACGTGAGAATCCGGCGTTTCGATCAGCACTCCACTGCATAGGAGTACGAACTCCATTTCGATCACCCAAATAAAAATTGTCTCCCATACCAATCTCATCACCGTAGTATATTACTGGCGTACCGGGAAGAGAAAAAAGAAGTCCTTTTAGAAGTTCAACTTTTTTATGATCATTATTAAGCAATGGGAGTAAACGTCGACGGATGCCAAGATTGATGCGAGCCTGGGCGTCATGCGCATATATCCTGTACATATAGTCGCGTTCCTCATCTGTTACCATTTCAAGTGTTAGTTCGTCATGGTTCCGTAAAAATAGAGCCCACTGGCATGTTTCTGGAATTATTGGTGTATTTTGAAGTATATCTATAATAGGGAATCTATCTTCCATTCGGATAGCCATAAACATACGAGGCATGAGCGGGAAATGATATGCCATGTGGCACTCATCGCCTGCTCCAAAATAGGCAGCAGCATCCTCTGGCCACTGATTTGCCTCAGCAAGCAACAATCTTTTTTGAAATTTTTCATCAATCTGATGCCGCAATTGTTTCAGAAAGTTATGTGTCTCAGGTAAATTTTCGCAATTAGTTTTAGAACGCTCGTATAGATAAGGTACAGCATCAAGACGAAGTCCGGAAACTCCCAAACCAAGCCAAAAGTTTACAGCACGTGTAATGACTTGACGCATCATAGGACTGTCATAATTCAGGTCAGGCTGATGAGAATAGAAACGGTGCCAGTAATACGCACCGGCTACAGGATCCCATGTCCAGTTTGATGTCTCAAAGTCCTTAAAGATAATTCTTGCTTCCCTATATTTATCCAGGCTGTTAGTCCATACGTAGGAGTTGCGCCATTGGCTATTGCTGGGAGAACGGCGAGATCGCTGAAACCACGGGTGCTGGTCTGATGTATGGTTAAGAACGAGCTCCGTTATTATTCGGAGTCCTCGATAGTTTGCTTCTCTAATTAAATTTTTAAAGTCATTGATAGTTCCATATGAATCATGAATAGCAGTATAGTTGGCAATATCATAACCGTCATCTTTTAGGGGTGAAGGGTAAAATGGCAGCAGCCAGATAGTATTAATTCCAAGGTCCTGGAGATAGTCCAGTTTTTGTATCAGACCAGGTAGGTCTCCGATTCCATCAGCATTACTATCATAGAAAGCTCGAAGGTGCAATTCATATATAATTGCATCCTTATACCATAGTGGGTCATCGTTTCGCCAGAAGTATCTTTTATCACTGGTAGCCATTAAATCCTCCTTCTTGTGTAGAAAATTTTAGGCTAAGTCTAAAAGGACAGTCCGTTGTACCTTAAGAATATGCGCTGGCATTTTAAACGGATTTAGTTCTATGAAATTTCTATTTCCCTTCCACTGATAAACAGCATCATCCAAAAGATCATGTACTTGGTAATTTTGGTCACTATAAATTCCTAATTTTTCCAGGGGAATGGTAATCCAACCTGATTGTTGATAGCGATAATCAAGGTTTACTATCATCACCAGAGTATTAGAGTAGTCTTCAGTATGCTTGCTGTAGCAAATGAGTTGATCATTATCTGTTTCATGAAATTCCAGGTCAAGGTTGCTCTGAAGAGCAGCATTCTGCCTTCGAATATAATTAACTTTTGCAATAATATCTTTCAAGCTAATACGATCATTTATATCCCAGTTTTTCAACTCGTATTTTTCAGAGTCCATATATTCTTCGCTGGTTGTATCCTTACGGCGATTTTCACATAGTTCGAAGGGCGGACCATAAATCCCGTAACTGGATCCAAGTGTTGCTGCTAGAACAAGACGTGTGATAAAAGCAGGACGCCCCCCATCCCGTAAATAATCGCTAAGGATATCTGGTGTATTTGGCCATAGATTTGGTCGAAAAAATTCTTTAACATCAGTCTGAGAAAGTTCATTGAAGTATTGGATTATTTCCCATTTGAGATTTCGCCAGGTAAAGTAGGTATAAGATTGGCTGAATCCGATCTTGGCCAGATGATACATTATCTTAGGGCGGGTGAAAGCCTCAGCTAGAAATATGATATCGGGGTAGTCCTTTTTAACCTGGGTAATCAACCACTCCCAGAAAGCAAATGGCTTGGTATGAGGATTATCCACCCTGAAGATGTGTACGCCCTGCTTTATCCAGAAATATACAATGTCTTTAAGTTCCTCCCACAATTCATGCCACTTCTCGCTCTCAAAATCGAGAGGGTAGATATCCTGATATTTTTTTGGCGGATTTTCGGCATACTGCACTGAATTGTCTGGTCGCTTGTAAAACCATTCCGGATGTTTTATTACATAGGGGTGGTCAGGTGAACATTGAAAAGCTAGATCTATGGCTATCTTTATGTTGAAGTCTTTTGCCTTTCTTATAAATTCTCGAAACTCTGAAATCGTACCGAGTTCTGGATGCACGGATCTGTGTCCGCCGGCCTCTGCCCCAACAGCCCAGGGTGTGCCAGGATCGTTCAAATTTGCTTTTATGGCGTTGTTTTTCCCTTTGCGATTAGTATGGCCAATAGGATGTATCGGCGGCAGGTATAGTATGTCAAAACCCATTTCTGAATTGTAGGTAAGTTGTCTATAACAGTCATTAAATGTACCATGTTGGCCTGGCTCAGAAGCACAGGACCGAGGGAACATCTCATACCAGCTGCTAAAACACGCCTGTTTGCTATCCACTACTATCTCTAATATTTTTGAATATATAGTGTCAAACTGTCTGTCAGCATATTTATCCATAACCCTGCCGAATTTTTTACTCAGTACAGTTTTTGTTTTAATTGCTCTTGCGATTGCTTCTGCAACGTCTAAAACACTTTCTTTTAATGCTTTTACAG
>CAYVML010000077.1:1504-7521 GCA_964452475.1 uncultured Dehalococcoidales bacterium | reverse complement strand
GGCGATGACCTCAGAATCAGTGGAGGTATGAAACTCATAGCCCCGCTCCTTAAGTGTTTCACGTAGCAAGTCTGCATTAAGTATATTACCGTTATGTGAGATAGCAAGAATTATTTCTTGAGAGCTGACAACAACAGGCTGAACATTGGTAAGTCTGCTCGAGCCTTTAGTAGAATACAGAGTATGGCCAATATTAATATGTCCTTTGAGTTGACTGAGATCACTCTCAGTGAAAGCCTGTGACACTAGACCCTTCTTGGTGTGGATTTTTACCTCATCACCATCAGTGCTAGCAATACCTGCACTTTCCTGTCCACGGTGTTGAAGCGCAAAGAGAGCAAAAAAGGTAAGCCTAGCTATATCTATTTCATGAGAATATATTCCAAAAACACCACAACTCTCAAGCATAGCAATTATTGCGAGCTCAAATTATAGACTGCCATGACCTTCTGGTCAATCTGCCTTACACAACTCTTTATATCATATAAAGAAGACTGTCGTACTTATTATATGTACAATTGTGATTTCTATACAGTGTTTTTTTCACTGTGCTATAATGACGAACTATTATAAGTAATAAGGTGTTATATGATAAACAAAGAAGGAAAGATTGATATTATTACACAACACAGGCTAAGTGAGGGTGATACCGGATCAACTGGGGTTCAAATAGCGTTACTAACAGAGAGAGTAAACCAATTAACTGAGCATTTAAAAGTACATTCCCACGATTGCCACTCACGTCGTGCACTTTATAAATTACTAGGCCAGCGCCGTCGGTTTTTGTCTTATCTTAAAAAAAAGGACACTAAGCGATATTATTCTCTCAATAGCAAATTAGGACTTCGTAATTAAGGAGAGAGAATATGGCAGATATCTTTGAATGTTCCGTAGGGGGACGTGTTCTTACGCTTAAAACAGGCGAGCTTGCACGACAGGCGAATGGGGCAGTCCTCATCCAGTATGGTGATACTGTTGTTTTAACCACTGTATGTGCTTCCCAAGATTCTACAGAAAAACTTGATTTTGTACCACTCAAAGTAGACTACGAAGAGAAGCTCTATGCAGCTGGCAAAATACCAGGAAGCTTTTTAAGGCGTGAAGGGCGTCCTGGTACAGATGCAATCTTAACTTGCCGCTTTATTGACCGCGGTTTACGACCTCTTCTTTCAAAGAGATTCAATCATGAAACCCAAGTAATAGCCACTGTGCTTTCCGCCGATATGGAAAATGACCCTGGTATCTGTGCTGTCATTGGGGCATCGGCGGCTTTGGGTGTCTCTGATATCCCTTTCGAGGGACCAATCTCAGTTGTACACGTTGGTTACATTGATGGTAATTATATTTTGAACCCCACGTTGCCACAAATAGAGAAATGTCTGCTGGATATAGCAGTTGTTAGCACTGATAAAGATATGGTGATGGTAGAGGCGGATGCTAAAGAGGTTTCAGAGGATGTGATACTAAAAGCTATCCTGTTTGGACATAAAGCAAATCAGGAGATTATCGAGCTACAGAAAAAACTACAACAAGCCTATGGCAAACCCAAAGTAGTACTCGAAAGCCGGGAGATAGCACCTGAACTATCGAACAAGGTAAAAGTCTTATTTGATAGCAAGTTAGAGGAGGCTATAAGTCAACCAGATAAAACAAAGCGTTCACAGGCTTTGAATGCACTTCAAAATGAACTGCTCCAGGATTTGGCAGATTCATTTCCAGAGAGAGAAATCAGACTCGCTTATGAGACTCTACTCAAAGAAGAAGTGCGGAGGTGGATGTTACAGCGCAAGCAACATATTGATGGTCGTCCAGCCAATGAAATCCGCCCAATTTCCTGCCAGGTTGGCTTATTACCTCGCACCCATGGCTCTGCACTATTTGCCCGAGGAGAAACTCAAGTATTGACAATTACAACCCTTGGGTCTTCAAGGCAGGAGCAGTTGCTAGATGGATTGGGATTAGAGGATACCAAGCATTTTATGCACCATTATAATTTCTCCCCGTTTTCTACTGGCGAGGTTAAGAGAACAGGATCTCCAGGAAGGCGAGAAATTGGACATGGGGCGCTGGGAGAGCGTGCCATCAGACCAGTCTTACCTCCAGAAGAGGATTTCCCCTATACTATCCGTCTTGTTTCAGAGGTGCTTGGATCTAATGGCAGTACTTCCATGGCTAGTGTCTGTGGTTCAACCCTCTCTTTGATGGATGCTGGCGTGCCTATCAAAACACCAGTAGCTGGAATAGCCATGGGATTGATCACAGGACAAAATAGTGAATATGTTATCCTGACAGACATTGAAGGGTTGGAAGACGCTAATGGAGATATGGATTTTAAGGTTGCTGGTACTAGTCAGGGAATCACCGCTTTGCAACTTGATATCAAGCTTAAGGGAATGGATCTCGATATTCTGGCAGAAGCTATGAACCGAGCCCTTCAGGCACGTTTAGAGATATTAAATAAGATGGCGCAGGCAATCAGTACAAGCCGCCTTGAGCTTAGCCAATATGCACCCAAGATGCAGAAGATTACCATCGATTCAAGCAAGATTGGCATAGTCATTGGCCCAGGAGGGAAGACTATTAGGGCTATCACAGAGGAGACCGGCTCAAGCATCGATGTAAAAAATGATGGGAAAATTATCATCGGTTCCCCAAATGAAGAGGCATCACGGAAAGCAATAAAAATGATAGAGGACCTGACCCGTGAGGTAAAAGTGGGAGACACATACAGCGGGAAAGTAACTCGTATATTAAACTTTGGTGCTATGGTGGAGATTCTTCCAAGCAAGGAAGGGTTGGTTCATGTGAGTGAACTGTCTGACCACTATGTATCCAAAGTTGAAGACGTAGTGAAAGAAGGCGATGAATTAACGGTAAAAGTCATCGAAATCGATAATATGGGTAGGGTAAATCTATCGCACAGGGCAATATTACAAGGGGCTTCTTATGTATCTAATACTGAAGAGAAGAGCTTCTCAGGTTCCAGACATAGTGCGCAGAAACGACCAAGCTTTCGCCAAAGTCGGTCACCTAATAGGTATTCAGGCCATAACAATAATACCAAGTAAACTTATCTAATTATAGGGAGGTAAGCTGGTGGAACCTATTCGAGTTGTTGTTAATGGCGCTCTGGGCAGGATGGGCAAAGAAGTAACCCATGCGGTGCTCTCCGATTCAGATCTGAAGATGGTTGGAGCCGGGGAGCAAGAGGTAAGTCAGGAATACCTGCAGTTACCAATGATCTCAGAAAAGATACCATTCTCATCAGACCTAGACTCTCTCTTACCCACTTGTAAACCTAATGTTCTGGTTGATTTTACTACCGCAAGCTCTGCAATATGCACCGCTCGCATTACAATTAAACATCAGGTTAATATGGTTATCGGAACTACCGGCTTATCTAAGGAAAACCTAGAAGAACTTACTCAATTATGTAAGGAGAATAAAAAAATAGGTATAATAGTAGTTCCCAACTTTTCAATAGGAGCAGTACTGCTAAAATACTTAGCCAAGATTGCCTCTAATTTTTTCGATTATGCCGAAATTGTAGAAATGCACCATGAAAAGAAAATCGATGCACCTTCCGGCACAGCTATTGATACTGCGAGAGCCATGCTTCAAGCACGAGGCAGACCATTCATCTCTCCGAAAACTGAAAAAGAGGTAATTCGCAACACCCGTGGAGGGGATTTAGAGGGCTTAACTATTCACAGCATGCGACTGCCAGGATTTGTGGCAAGCCAAGAAGTCATATTCGGCGGCTTAGGGCAAACTCTTAGATTACGTCATGATTCAATAAATCGAGAGTCGTTCATGCCTGGTGTGATTCTAGCAATCAAAGAAGTTGTAAAGAGGAAAGGGTTAATTGTTGGATTAGATGCCTTGCTGAATCTATGAGAACAAAGCTATGAAAAAGCTCAATGTAGCCGTTGTCGGCGCTACCGGGCTCGTGGGGCGGGAATTTATTAAGGTGCTCGAAGAACAGAGATTCCCTATTTCCTCTATTCGCTTGTTTGATGCCGAACATGCTTCAGATACGGAGCTATTCTTTGACCATCAGAGCATTCAGGTCGAAAAAATTACCCCGGATGCTTTTCAGGATGCCGATGTAGCACTATTTTTTACTGGTGCCGATGTTAGCCGCCGCATCACGCCTATGGCTGTTGCCGCTGGTGCGGTGGTCATTGATAATAGTTCTGCATTCAGTGGGGAAGTAGAAGTGCCCCTGGTAGTTCCTGAAATTAATCCTGAAGACATCGAATTACATAAAAGGATAATTTCCAACCCAAATTGTATCGCATTACAACTGGCAATAATCCTTAGCCCTTTGCACCAAGTTAATCCAGTAAAACGAGTTGTTTTAAGTACCTATCAATCAGTATCGAGCAGTGGCGCTGCCGCATTAAAAGAGCTAACAAGTCAGATAAGGTTAGTTTTAGATAGCTATCGTGTTTGCCCGCACATATATGCACATCAAATAGCTTTCAATGTGCTGCCTGAGATTGGTCTCTTTGTAGATAATGGATACACCAAAGAAGAGCAGAGGATCGCGGAGGAAACACGTAAAGTTATGCATACCGATGATATTGCTATTTCGGCAACTTGTGTCAGGGTCCCTGTTTATTTTGGGGACAGCGCAGCGGTACATATCGAATTTGATTCACCTATGAGCCCAGACAAGGTAAGAAAAATTTTAGCTGAGGCCCCAGGAGTCAGGATTATCGATGACTGTAGTGTTAGTCTTTATCCCCAACCGTGGGCAGTCAGCGGTTCAAGTCGTGTTTTTGTAGGTAGAATCAGAAGGGACATTTCCCAATCCAATGGGGTTGTTTTATGGACCGTTGCTGATAATATACACAGAGGGGGAGCTCTAAATGCGTTGCTAATTTTGGAAGAGGGAGTTCAGAGAGGCTGGATAAAATCCAAGAGAACACAGGAGGTATAAAGATGAAAAAACTAGGTCGTTTATTAACAGCAATGGTCACGCCTTTCGATGATCAAGGAAAAGTCGACTACAGGCAGGCAAGAAATCTTGCTCGAGCACTAATTGATTCTGGGAGTGAAGGACTTATTGTCTCTGGCACTACAGGAGAATCTCCCACTCTAACTCTCGAGGAAAAGCTTCAGCTCTTTACTGAGGTTAAGTCAGCTATTAGTGACAGAGGCTCGCTGGTAGCTGGGACAGGAAATTACAACACCAGCGAGAGCCAGGAACTGACCCGCCAGGCTGAGAAAATAGGCGCTGATGCTTGTTTGCTGGTAGTTCCATATTACAACAGGCCAACTCAACAGGGATTATTCGAACATTTTAAAGCTATTTCACAAGTAACCTCCTTACCCTGTATTCCATATAATGTACCCTCACGCACTGCTACCAACCTTACTGCTGAGACCACAATAAAGCTGAGCCAAATTGATAACATTGTTGCTGTAAAAGAGGCTAGTGGCAATCTACGCCAAGTGGCTGAAATCATAGAAGGAACTCCAGACAACTTTTTAGTATATAGTGGCAATGACAGTGATACCCTACCGCTCCTGGCTTTGGGTGGTTACGGTGTGATTAGTGTTGCTTCACACCTTGTAGGTCTACAAATAAAAAGTATGATTGAGAAATTCCTCAAAGGCGAGATCCAAATGGCTTCTAGAATCCATCGTCATTTATTACCCTTGATCAACGCCCTATTCGTCATCACGAATCCCATGCCTGTAAAATATGCTTTGAATTATGTTGGCTTTCCGGTAGGGAGACCTCGATTGCCCTTGCTTGAGGCGGATAGTAAAGCAGCAGAAGTAATAAAGACAACGCTAGTTAACTATGAAATTGACCTGCCAGTCTCAATGTCACATAATAGCAACTGAAATAGATTCTAGGTGAACGAATGAGGCATCTCAAACAAGAACAGGTCTTACTATTATTGTTTGGTCACGATGTGGGCCCACTGTTATAAAACTAATAGGGCAATGTATGAGTTCTTCAATTTTACCTATGTATTGTTGAGCTCCTGGCGGTAGTTGCC
>CAYVML010000077.1:0-1494 GCA_964452475.1 uncultured Dehalococcoidales bacterium | reverse complement strand
TCTGATGTTGGCCCTTCCCATCCAGGAAACTCTTCATATACGGGTCGACACTTTTCCAAAACCGCTATGCTGCCGGGGAAATAGTTCAGCACCTCATTATTATGCCTATACCCAGTGCATATCTTCAATGATGGAAATCCATCATAGATATCGAGGTGAGTCAATGCTATGTCACTAATACCATTTACCTGAATGCTATGCAACCCGGCCACAGCATCAAACCAGCCACAACGCCGTGGTCTACCAGTGGTGGTACCGTATTCGTGTGCTTTCTCCCGTATGAGTTCACCTGTACTATCGTTTAATTCGGTAGGCATAGGGCCGCTACCGACTCTTGTGATATATGATTTGAATACACCAATAACGCGATTAAATTTCATTGGCCCGATGCCAGAACCTACCGATGCCCCTCCAGCCAGCGGTGAAGAAGAGGTTACATAGGGATAAGAGCCAAAATCAGGGTCAAGCAATGTTCCCTGCGCACCCTCAAGTAAAACTACTTTCCCTTGTTCTACAGCACGATTGATTATTGGGTTTGTATTTCGAATAAAGGACTTTAATCGCTCCCCATAAAGACTATAATTTTCAAGAACCTCTTCAAGTGCCAGAGGAGGATGCTGATATATTTTAGTGAGGATAAGATTCTTAAGTTCTAAAATGGGTTTCAGTTGCAGCAGCAATATGTCTTTATCCAGCAGGGCTCCAATACGAATACCTGTCCTGGCCATCTTGTCAGTAAAAGCTGGCCCAATTCCTTTATGTGTGGTACCTAAGGCTCCTTTTCCTCTCCTCTTTTCCTCCAGTCTATCAAGAAGGATATGGTAAGGCATTATAACGTGGGCTCGATCACTAATGAATAGATGGTTTATATCTACACTGTGGGTATTAAGCTCGCTTAATTCAGCAAGTAACGATACTGGATTGACAACCATTCCATTACTGATAATGCAGGTTGCTTTGGGATTGAAAATGCCTGAAGGTACAAGATGCAATTTAAAAGTACCATAGCTATTAATTACTGTATGCCCAGCATTGTCACCTCCCGAAAAACGAACCACCATATCAGCTTTCTCAGCCAGAAAGTCAATTACTTTCCCTTTTCCTTCATCTCCCCACTGACCACCAGTAAGAGCAATAACAGTCATCTAGTCACCCTTCTTCAGAATTTTATTTATATAAACTAGCCTTTGAATTATTGTGATATAAATGAATACCACCAGAATCCACAAAGCGATGAAAACCTGATTAAGTAGTAAGCTAATTGCCAATACCAAGATTCTTTCAGCTCTGGTAAACCATCCAACCTGACATTCTAAACCCTGCACTTCTGCTCTTGCCCTTACATAACTGACAAGGAAAGAGCCAACTATAACAAGGAATACTAGTACAATTTCCAGTGTACTTCCCTTCGACATGAAATGGAGTAAAAGCCCAAAATAAATGGCTGCTTCAGCAATACGATCTACAGTAGAATCCAGGACAGCTCCAAACTTC
>CAYVML010000076.1:1853-7563 GCA_964452475.1 uncultured Dehalococcoidales bacterium | reverse complement strand
TGTCTGGGTACAGGATTACCACCTGATGCTAGTGGCTAAGGCTCTACATATTATGGGAGAAGCCCGTAAACTGGGTTTCTTTTTTCATATACCCTTCCCTCCACCTGATATTTTCATTAAACTGCCATGGCGTCTTCAGATTCTGAAAGCAATGCTTGATTATGACCTGATTGGATTTCAAACCATGCGTGACCGTAACAATTTCATTCACTGCGCGGAGGTTCTTATAAAGGGTCTCCAATCTGACACCAGGAGGCAGATATCCTCAGTCAGCATACAGAACCATGAAACCAGGGTAGGTGTATTCCCCATCAGTATAGACTTCAGCGAATTATCTCAATCGGCGGCTACAACTGCCGTCATGAATAGAGCTGCCGAGCTTTCTGAAGCTATACCAGACTGCAAGATTGTTTTAGGAGTCGACCGCCTGGATTACTCCAAAGGTATCCCTGAAAAACTACGGGCGTTTGAAAACGTACTGGAGAGATTTGAAAACCTGCATGGCAGGATAACCCTGATTCAAATTGTGGTGCCTAGTCGTACTGATATACCAGAATACAACAACCTGAAAAACGAGATTGAAGGGTTGGTAAGTGGAATCAACGGCAGGTACGCTGAGACCGGCTGGATTCCAGTCAATTACATGTTTCGTAGCCTTGAACGGTCTGAACTGCTGGCATACTATCGTGCTGCTCAGATTGCACTGGTTACACCATTAAAGGATGGTATGAACCTGGTAGCCAAGGAATACTGTGCCGCCAATACAGATAGCGACGGGGTGTTAATACTCAGCGAATTTGCTGGGGCAGCAGCACAATTGCATAGAAATGCCTTGATGGTAAATCCTTACGACACAGAGGGTATAGCCAATGCTATTTATCGTGCCTATCATATTCCTGCGAAAGAAAGGCATCTGCGCATGCATAGACTTCGACACTCCATTGCAAAGCGTAATATCTACTGGTGGGTAGACCTCTTCTTGCGGACTGCAGAGACTATAGTCATCAGTAATAGACCTAAAATCAATCTTTAGAAAGATCTTCTAAATGACAACTCCAGTACGACAGTTAAACTCCTATAACTGGTAGGCTATACCCCGGTAAGTTTCACACAGGAATAAGCTCCATGTTGACAGCTTCAAGGCAGGGCTTTAATATTATAGAATAAAGTCTATACCAGGCAAACCTGTTGAGCAAGAATCTCAGATACTAATAGTTTGCTCCAATAAGGATATATTTCAGAGACGAGGTAAGATGGAAAAATATATAAAACTGAAAGTCAAAATACTTGCCGAATTTGCTATCAGGGTATTATCTTCTCTTGGCGTGCCCCGAGATGATGCGGAGATAGTAGCCGATGTATTGATAACAGCAGACCAGATGGGCATAGGCTCTCACGGCTTACAGAGGCTGAAGAGATATACCAGTGGCCTGCAGATGGGCGTAATGAAACCAGTCGCCGATATTAAGACTCTAAAGGAAACCCCAAACACTCTCCTGGTATCTGGAGGAGATGGATTGGGACAGGTAATTGCCTATAAAACCATGAAGCTTGTCATCGACAAGGCACTGAAAAACAACATAGCTTTTGCTGCGGTGCGTGATTCCAATCACTATGGTATGGGAGGATACTATCCGAAGATGGCACTCGAACACGACCTCATTGGCATCTCAATGACAAATTCCACGCCACTGGTAGTTCCGACACATGGTACCAAAACCTTGTTAGGTACTAATCCCATCTCAATCGCAGTTCCAGCAGGCAAAGAACAACCAGTGGTACTGGACATGGCAACCTCTACTGTCCCCAGTGGCAAGCTTGAAGTTTACAGGCGACAGGGGAAAGAGATTCCGGTAAGCTGGGCGGTTGACGAATTTGGTAAGCCAACGCAGAACATAGCGAAAGTGCAGTCCAACTGGCGGGATAAGAAAGGTGGAGGACTATTACCCCTGGGAGGTGCAAGCGAAGCAAGTGGAGGACACAAAGGATACGGTCTATCGTTCATGATAGATATACTCTCTGGAGTGCTCTCTGGTAGCGAGTTCGGACCAAATCTCTATGCCAGAAAAGACATCCCACCAAAGGTGTCACACCTGTTTGGGGCTATAAGAATAGATGCCTTTATCGACACCGCACTGTTCAAGAAAATACTGGATGACTATATAGACACACTCCGAAATTCAGATAAAGCAGTCGGGCAGCAGCGAATATACATCCATGGGGAAAAGGAATACGAACTCTACCAGCAACAGCAGGAAGAAGTACTACTATACTATAAAGTAGTCGAGGAGCTAAGGGAGATTGGAAAGCAATTTCATATAGCAGCCTCTTTTTAATATCCTATTATATATCTATTCTGAAGTATGGAGGGTAGTGGATGGAAAATAAGACATGGAAGCCAACAACGGCTGGAATCTTGAGCATCATAGCTGGAGTACCTGCTGCTGGCACTGGTATTTTAATTGCCTTTATGGGAAGCACTATGGCATGGATAGACGTTATTCCCCTGGTCCCAAATATCCTGGCTATAATAGCTATCCCATTGATAGTACTGGGAATAATCGCCATCGTGGGTGGTATATTCGCCCTGCAGCGAAAAACCTGGGGGCTGGCACTGGTTGGAGCTATATGTGCACTGGCGCCACCTTTATCAATCCTGGGTGTGTTATCTATTATCTTCGTGACGATAGGAAAAGACGAATTTGACTAGACTATCAAGTTTTTTAAAGCTAATACCGTAGTCAATTTCCTTGATTACAATATTTATGGCTCTAAATATATCGGCCAATAGCTCGAGCAATGGCCGATATATCCTTCATCAACCTGTCGAAATCCGATGGAGTGAGAGCCTGTGGGCCATCCACCAGCGCCTCCTTAGGATGTGGATGTACCTCAATAAGAATACCATCAGCCCCGGCTGCAATCGCTGCCCTGGCTACAGCCGGCACCAGGCTGTAATGACCTGAAGCATGGCTAGGGTCCACAATAACAGGCAAATGACTCACCCTCTTTACCATTGGCACAGAGGTAATATCGAGAGAGAAGCGAATACTATCTTCGAAAGTTCTGATACCTCTCTCGCATAACATGACCTGTTGATTTCCTTCAGCCAGTATATAATCAGCCGCTGTAAGCCATTCCTTGACTGTAGATGACAATCCTCTTTTCAACAAAACAGGCCGCTTGCTCTTACCTACCTCAGTCAACAGTGAATAGTTCTGCATGTTCCGAGCTCCAACCTGCAGTATGTCGGCATAACTTGACACCATCCCCACATCATGAGGATCTACCACCTCGGTAACCACAGGAATGTGGAAGCGTTCCCTTGCCAAGGAAAGCAAGCGTAATCCCTCTTGCTCCAACCCCTTGAAACTGAAAGGCGAAGTACGTGGTTTGAAGGCACCTCCACGAACAATAGAGGCTCCAGAATTTTTCACTATTTCAACTGTTTCCATGAGCTGTGTTTCGCTCTCTACAGCACATGGCCCTGCCATTATCACAATACGTTTCCCTCCAACCTCGACCCCACTAATTGAAACAAGGCTATCTTCTGGATGGAACTCCCGTGAAGCAAGTTTGTACGGTTTCATGATTCTGGAAACACCTTCCACCCCTGGAAGCACAGCAAAGGTCTCAGTTGGTAACTGTCCAGTATTGGTCCCCAGTATCGCTACCACAGTCTTATCAGTACCCAGGTTCAACTGAATATTCAACTCCAGCGATTCGGCTCGCTGTATAACCTCATCTAATTCCTCTCGAGTATAGCCTTTCCTCATCTCAACTATCATGACATCCTCCTGACATTTCCTATCCGTTATTTATAATAGCAACTGCAATTAGGTCATATATTCTACGCTCATGACTGATAGCTGACAAGGAAGCAATAGCAACTAAATTACAGGCCTCGCCAGCAAGGCATATATATGGTATCATTTCATGATTTTCAACTGTCTGAAAACCAGCTTAGCCATCAACAAGGAGTTTTGTAAAATGCCATATAAGAACATCTGCAGATGGTACAACAGTACCTCCGGTGTAAAGCGAGCCAGTGATGCAGGGCTAATAGATAAGAAATGGGTGGAGAACTACTGCTGGCAAGGAGGCAAAGGATGTATCAGGAAAAAGAGGTTCGAAGAAGAAGGATACGTTTCACCCGATTATGTCTTACCTGATGGTAGCATAAGCGAAGTAGTGAAGACATACATGGAAGAAAAAGGCAGACTATAAGGAGGATTTAAAATGCCAAGCTATCACTTTGATCATTTACACCAGGTAACCCCGGAACCTGAGAAGGCAGCACAGTTTTATGTCAATATATTCGGCGCTAAAGTGCTGAATACCCGCACTCTGGCGGACGGGAGGGTGCTGATAGCCATGGAACTTGGTGGAGCACCAGTGTCGCTAATAAGCCCCACCACACAGGACCAGGAAGCACCATCCCCTTCAAAATATTACGGCTTGAACCATTTCGGTATCAAAACAGATAATATAGATACTGCATTCGCCGATTTGAAAGCAAAAGGTGTTAAATTCATCCAGGAGATTAGCGAGCCTATCCCAGGTATCAGGATGACTTTCCTGCTGGGACCTGATAGCGTGCCTATCGAGCTACTACAGCGCAGTTAGAGCTCGCCACCGACAGCGAGTATTTATTCCTGATTCCACATGAATGATGAAAAAGAATGCGCAGTAAGTATAGCGTCCGTTCTGCTAGGCCAGTTTTTTTACTAGCTTTCCCACCCGGTCGAGTGTTTCCTCAACATCTGCGCTGCTGATCATCCTGTTCAGGACAGCACGAATCCTTCGGCCGCCATAGGGTTTTGCCAGTACCTGGCGAGCTTCCATTCTCATTGAAAATTCCTGTGGTGTGACACTGGTTGGTGGTTCGAACAAGACGATATTTGTTTGAATTCTATCAGGGTAAATGGTAATTCCCGGCATCTTAGATAATCCCATGGCTAACATCTTGGCATTAGCATGGTCCTCCGCCAGTCGGTCAACCATCTTCTCAATCGCAACGATACCCGCAGCGGCTATAATTCCAGCCTGCCTCATTCCACCACCCAACATCTTCCTCCACCTTCTAGCGCTGTTTATAAATTCATTTGTACCGCATAGAAGTGAGCCTACAGGAGCACTTAGCCCTTTGGACAAACAGAAGCTGACTGAATCCACCGTAGCTGTCAGTTCACTGGTAGGAATCCCCAGTGCGATCGCTGCGTTGAAAATACGCGCTCCATCCAGGTGCACCATCAATCCACGCTTGTGGGCTAAACCTGCCACCTCAGCAGTATATTCAGCGGTCAACACCATCCCACCACAGCGGTTCTGTGTATTTTCAATACAGAGGAGTGTGGTCCGGGGAAAATGTATATTTTCTCCTCGTATAGTTTGCTCAACCATAGCAGGCTCCAGTCGCCCGTCTATCTCATTTGGGATGTTCCGCATGACAACTCCTCCCAGGGCAGCCGCACCACCCACCTCTGCTACCAGCATGTGAGCCTCACTCCCCAGGATAATTTCATCGCCAGGGTGTGTCTGAGCTAATACCGCTATTAGATTGCTCATGGTACCACTAACGGTAAACAATGCCGCCTCTTTCCCCAGCATAGCAGCAGATTTTTCCTCCAGCAGGTTAATGGTCGGATCTTCCAAATAAACATCATCACCCACTTCCGCCTTATACATGGCCTGGCGCATTTCCTCGGTG
>CAYVML010000076.1:0-1843 GCA_964452475.1 uncultured Dehalococcoidales bacterium | reverse complement strand
ATCGCTCCTCAGGTCTATTAATTTCACAAAAACCTCCTTTGTTATAGTCTTACTTCTATTACCGGATTGCAGGTCGATTTCCGATTCGTAGCTTACACATCTTCTCTATAGCTATTACTTACTATGAAACTTTACCCAGACTGTTATCAAAAAGACAGTGCTATGTTGTACCCCTTAATGCAAATAACTACAACTCTTCTTGTTATCCTGGGCTGATATCACTTATTATCCCAGCTACCTATGGGCTCATATAGAGTTCTGAACTTCACAACTCTCCAGTCCCTGCCTGCCCATCTTTTATTCTGTTCATCAGACATAGCTTTATTTTCAGGACTGGCGCGCCAAGCCTTAAAAGCCTCCTTATCCTTGAACTCACCAATGGTCAGGTACTCTGCATGATCACCTTCCAGAAGTTTTTCACCTTTAAGTGTTGCTACTTTATACCGTGTAATTTTATCAATCCATTTGGACTTCAATCCCATGGGCACATGAACATTATCACTCCATTCATTGAACTCTTCCTCATATTTAACAGGAACTGTTACTCCCACTATAAATATAGCTTCTTTCCCCGACATATTATCCTCCTTCTCCATTATGACCAGTTCATTGTCTGGTCAGCCTGACATTATTATACCATCACAACCATATCCGGATACTCTTCTAACTGCCTGAGCCAAGTGATATAGATAATTTCCCTGCCTGATACTTATATAGTATGTTAGCTAGTTTTTATGTTAAAATTCCTCTATTATCATCACTACATGTCAGTGCATAAATCAGCTATAGGGGAGGAAAGCATCTTACAAGAAACAAAAACAGAGTCAGCATTTCTTAAGCTCTTACCGCTCTTCATATTAGCGCATTTCTCGCACCACCTGGTTTCTGCACTGCTGGTGCCCCTGATGCCACTGATTCGCGATGAGTTCTCTCTTAACTATACCCAGGCTGGATGGCTTACTTCGGCTTTTTTGCTTGCCTATGGCGTTAGTCAGTTACCTGGCGGATGGTTGGCAGACCGCATCAGCCCGCGATTACTGGTCACTATAGGTATCTCTGGAGTATCGTTAGCCGGGCTTATGGCTGGTCTTTCGCCAAACTACTTACTCCTGGCCACTTCGCTGATTATCCTTGGTTTGCTAGGCGGTGGTTATCATCCATCTGCAGCTCCGTTGATCTCCGCATCAGTTGAGCCAGAAAAGCGAGGACGAGCACTTGGACTGCACCAGATAGGCGGTACCGCAAGCTATTTCATGGCGCCACTAATCGCCGTAGGCATCGCTTCTTCGTTTGGCTGGCGTACCTCGTTCATTTCAATAGCTATCCCAGCCATCGCCCTGGGAGTAGTACTTTATGTAATACTGGGACGATGGGGCTTTACCCGCCAGTCAATAAATAACAAGAAGTCCACACTACGGACAGAAACCTCAGAAGAAATACCGGGCCAAAGGCGCCGTCTGATATCCTTCATGACTTTGAGCATAGTGGGTAAGGATTTAACTGTCGGAGTGATCTCATTCATACCACTTTTTTTAGTCGACCATTTCGGCATCGATGAAGTCAGGGCTGGTGGACTGCTATTCATCGTCTACCTCGGCGGACTCTGGGCAGGCCCACTTGGGGGATATCTCTCTGACCGGCTGGGTAAGATAAGAGTACTACTGGTGGGCAGCCTGCTGGCTGGGCCTTTTATTTACTTCCTCAACCTGGCATCTTTCGGCTGGAGCATCTATGCTGTCATGACTCTCGTGGGCATGAGCATGTACCTGCTGATGCCTACGTCGGAAGCCTATATCATTAGCTGTACACCTGAACACCACCGCTCCACAATACTTGGCATCTA
>CAYVML010000075.1:5483-7624 GCA_964452475.1 uncultured Dehalococcoidales bacterium | reverse complement strand
TATCTAAAAAAAAAAAAAAAGGAATACGAAAAAATCATAATTGACATGAAATAATACGTTATAACTAAAGAAAAATTGGAACAAAATCCTTATCTGGATATTAACTGTCCATTATTGGTGCACTGTCAGTTGCCTGCTATTTTATTATTGGGCGAAAACTAAGGCCAAGCACTGGAATATTAAGCTATACATTTCTGGTATATGGCTCAGCAGCTCTCTTATTGTTACTTGCAGTAGTTGTTTTTGACTTTAGCCTCCTGGGTTATTCACAAAATACCTATATCATGCTGATGCTACTTGCCCTTGTGCCGCAGCTTCTAGGACATTCATCGCTCAATTGGGCATTACGATTTATGCCCGCGACTTTAGTTACCATAGCAATACTGGGTGAACCAGTAGGTGCTACTATATTGGCTTTTATCATATTGGATGAGGCCCCAACTTTCATGCAGCTAGCAGGAGGTGTTTTAATCATTGGCGGCATATTTATTGCCTTTGTAAGAAATACCACAGGGATCAAGTCTGTATAGCTATTTGTAAAGCATAGCTATTACATTACAAAGTAGACTATGACTCTTTCTTCAATGATTTAACTAAGTCAGCGTAACTACGCATTGTAGATACCTCATCAATAAAATACTTGAGCGTAGGACTCTCTGTTCTGAGTTGCTGTAAATAACTATATATTGGGCTAACTGACGAAGGGGATTCTCCATATATACCATGAAATGCGAAGTAAGCCTGATTTAGTTTACGAATATGATAACCATGTGACACAAATTCTTTTCTTTTTAGTTCCATATAGTATTCAGCCTCAGTTATTTTTCCACGTGACAGATAGTAATCTACAATCTTACGAGTCTTTCGCATTTCAGTGTCGAAATTAAAACCGTTGTAATTATAGGTAGTTCCCTCCTCTTTAGTTATGTTGTAATATCGTGTCTTGATTTCTAAACCAATTTCCCTGCTCACCATACCCGCAAATGTTTCATTTAAAACTATAATTTCCGGGCTCTGCTGAATACCGATTGAATCTAATAAATATCGGAAACCCAGTGGTTTAAAGGCTAAATACTGGTGAAACCACTCTTCAACCGCGATGTTGATAGTACTTGTTACCGGAAAGCGATCGTTAACTATCGGGGGACAAACAGCACCAAAACCGCCAAGTTCAATAACCAGTGATGACACTCCCAATCTATCAACTGTAGTTTCTATACTTTCACTTTCTGCAGCGCTGAGGTTCTGACGTAAGAGGCACCTATCCGCATATGCGATTCTATCTCTTGGTGAAATCACTAAAAGGCTTGGAGGTTTTTCAAACTTAACGTAAATTGGAGGGAAGGCTTTAATATCATTCTCTCTGAATACAGTTTCAATTTCACTCCGAAGTCTTATTTCTGGTGTTGTATCTGGCCCAGTATAGAGTAATGCGTCTGGTAAAGAAGCCAATGCATCTGATTCCCAGGAGATGTAATCAAAGGCATAAGGCTTGGTTATTCTATATAGCTGGTAATGAAAATTTCTCATATAGGGAATAGTTATTGCAAATAGTAGGATAAGGCCAACAACTATGAGTATACTACCCAGGCCAACTATCCAGGATCGTGATAATTTATTCATTGTTTATTGTTTAAAATACACTAATAATAAGGTAGTTACATATACTGTAATCTCTTTAAAACGGTGGAAATTATAATTATTTACGTCAATCCTGATCACTCTTTCTTATTACCAGAGGCACTATAAAAACAATACAGGCAATGAAAAATACAAGGCTGCCAACAAAATACAATACATTACCACTTTGGATACTGGCAGCTAAAAAACAACAAGCACATACTAAGAATAATAGCCATCCCCAAAGATGAAATTTCTTTTCCCTGTTTTCAGAACTGACTGGCATAACTATTACCTTTCATGCTTTTATTTTCTATAAGAATAGAATAATGGCTGCTTTGACAGAATGCCCATGAAATATCTATTCAATAACAATCTCAGTCTGTCATACTTAATTACTATTGATAGTTCAATCACTCAGATTGCTAATTCATTCTGCAGTGATTCCATTTTCTGGTTAATAGTGCTAAGTTCGTCTCGGCGATCATCAATCCTCATTATGGTAACTACCCTGGTGACTT
>CAYVML010000075.1:0-5473 GCA_964452475.1 uncultured Dehalococcoidales bacterium | reverse complement strand
ATAGCAAGAATATTGTCCAGTTCTCCCTCCAGAATTGTGCCCATTGCTGTTACCTCATATTTTATATTCTCTTCTTGTAAAGCTTTGATTGCTCTGGCTACATATTTACTGACCGAACCTGTCTTTGTTCCCAGAGGTATTATATTGATCATTACTACTGCCATTTTATTCTTATTCCTTCCTTTAATTTATCTTGGTTTTAGTATAACCAGCTCGAATGTTGTTATGATTTCCGGAAACTCTTTTCGGCTATTAACCAACTCCAGTACAGTTTTCGCAGGTTGATTGGTAATAAAAAAGGGATACATTATATTTTCAACTATATAATGGCTTGTAGTAAAGCGGTAGGGAGATTGGCGCGATATGGAAACTCTTATACTAATGCGACCATATTGCTTTTATCTCTGCCAGCGTTTTTGTTTTTAGAAGCGCCTGCGCTTCATCTTCCTCCTCTTTGCTGAAAGCGTCGATGTTTTTACAGACATCTGCTAATCTGTTCGCCGGGAATTTGCATGATCCATGTTCATCCATGTGAATTATATCTCCTGGGTTAACATCCATTCCCGCAACCGAAACAGGTACTTCTAGTGCTCTTATAGCAAAATCTCCATGTTCTGGCGTGACGCCACTCATAATGTACTGAACTCCTAATTGGCGTATTTCGTCTATATCTCTTGAAGGCCCATCGGTAACTACTCCCACCACCCCACATGCCTTAAACAGCGTTGACGACTGTCCACCCCAGAGTCCAGCACGGTTGAAAATCTCAGGGGGATAGAGCTGCTGACATACTACTATGGTGGGTTTCTTCGCCTTCCACAGTGCCTCTATTAACTCTTTCCAACTCAGCGACGGTTTGCCAGGTTCAGGGACCGACATCTGTATGGTGAAGGCATACCCAATTCGCCTGCCCATCTCAGGAAAGATACAATGGACCGACTGGTCTGTATACCAATTCCCCTTCCATTGATCGTAAATACCCAAGCATAATGGATTCGTTGGATATGTAGCCACCACATTTCCTACAGTTGGCGTGCTATATCCCTGCAATTTTTCTAACATATCCCTTTCTGATTGCTGTGCCATCTTTACACCCTCCTTATATTGTATGTTTCTATTGCTTTGATTTGCCCTGTTTGTTCATTTAGCCTGGAGCCTCACCCCGACATGATTCAATCCTGCCGGGGTGAACGCGTGCTCCAGTTAAAAACCCTATTCAACGGGGATTATAGATATATCTGTCTCAACTTTACCCATTATTTCAATTAAGGCTGGTACTCCAGAGTCATTTGCTTCTTTTGCCTTGTGAACAGCCGGGATAATCTGTTCTGGTTTCTCAACCCTTTGAGCGAATCCTCCAAGGGCTTCGGCTACTTTGCTATAGTCACCGGTAAATTTTTGGATTCCATAGCGCTCAGAGGCAACGGGATACATCATCTTGGTCCAGGTAAGCTCCCCGTTGTTAAAAACAACGGTAGTGATGGGAATCTTTGCTCTAGATGCCGTCTCGAAATTCATAAATACCATACCGATGGCGCCATCACCCATGAAGTTGAGGCAGAATTTTTCTGGTCTGGCCATCTTCGCACCCATGATGAAACCCAGTCCAGAGCCCAGCATGTGGTCTTTCCCATAGCCAATAACACCACCTGGGATGAGGCTCTCCCAGAAAGGAGTAATCGAATCCCTGGGACTGCCAGAGTCATAGGTGATAATGGTTTCTTTTCTATTGACTGCCTTCATCACATCCCAGTAAACCCGGTAGGGATTAATGGGGATTTCGTTAGAGGTGAGCTTTGGCAGCCATTTCTTGAGCCATGCTTCTTTATCTGCCTTGATTTGCCCGGCAACTGCTCCATTCCCTTTTCTTCCACTAGGCCCAATTTGTTTCTTAATCTCGTCGATAAGTTGCCTCATAACCAGCTTTGCATCGCCGATGACTGCCTGTTCTATCGGATAATCCTTGTTGATATCGGTCTCATCAATGGTTACCTGCATGACTTTTTTACCACTGGGAATAGGGGTGATGAAATGACAGAGGGTGTAGCTCTCACCAATCATCAGGATAAGGTCAGCTCTCTTTAGAAAATTGACCACAGCCTGTGACTGTGTCCGACCGCCTGCTCCTACAGAAAGAGGATGATTTTCGGGAAAGGCACTCTTGCCGTTCATGGTGGTCATTACCGGAATCTCCAGCAATTCCGCCAGCTCCTGGAGCTCATCCCAGCCCATGGCATAGAGGACTCCCTGTCCGGCACGTATCAGCGGCTTCTTTGCTTTAATCAGCGCTCTGGCTACTTCTCTGATATCGGCTGGGTCACCTTCAGCCCTGGCTACTTTTACTGGTTTATACTGGAATAGTGCATCGTCGAATTCATCGGGGTCTTTGCCAGTCATATCCCAGGGTATTTCAACTACGACTGGACGTGGACGTCCCATTCTGAGACGTGTAAAGGCTCGCCTCATTACTTCCACGGTTCGGGCTGGTTGTGTAATGGAGTCCACCCACTTGGTTACACCTCGTAGCTCAACTACCGGGTTGAAATTGGGGTTGGTAGTAATTCGCCCGACTGGATCACCCGTTGGAAGAAGTAAAACTGGCACACTATCGCTATAGGCCTCTCTTAAGGCAGGAAAGGCTACCTCCAGTCCAGGACCGCCTTGCATCGATGAAACGCCAATTTTTCTGCCAAAGGTAGACCTTGAAAAGCCGATGTTGGCCTCTACTGCTACCCTCTCCGACCTGAAGGTGATATGCCTGATCTTTTCTTTTGCCATTGCTTCCTGTAAGGGAACGTTGGGGAATCCGGTGGCAACATCTACCCCCTCTAACTTGAGAATTTTGGCTACTGCGGTATCAATTTTCATATATTTCCCTCCTTATCAGTTGAATATTGATAGTAAATTCTTATGCTCCCACAAGTACCTACTCATGTCATACTTAAGTCCTTGAAAATAACTCTTAAGTAATTAACAGAGACTATGAAGTATTTTGCTTCGCTCAGTCCAGGTATGTCAACGAATACAAATTCTTCCATAATCTTCTCTTCGACCTTTTACTGTTTCTAATTGTATACTTTTACAGATATTTTAACAGCCTTAATAGTTTCCCATCATAATTTTTATTGTTCTAGAACCTGTACCATTTATCTTGGGGAACTGCATCAAAGAGTAAAGTATGGTATATTTTCTATGTAAAAATATCAATAGGAGCTCTCCTAATATTGTCCATTACGTTATTTGGTTCATCCGATAAATTTATCACTGTGCCCGATTAGTCATGGTTCACGAAGCATAGATAATATGATGCACTCAGCTTTTAAAACCATGCAAATGGGATTGATTTCTGGTCGTAAAAGAGGAAATGTATTGCGGTGTAGATTAGTATATATTCTTTATTCAGAAGTAGATATTTAAGGAGGTAAAGTATGGGAGATCGCGTTAAAGGAAAAGTAGCGATTGTTACTGGAGCTGGTTCGGCTGGTCCCGGCATAGGAAATGGGAAAGCTTCGGCAATCGTTTATGCCAGGGAGGGAGCCAGAGTGATGGTGGTTGACTATAGACTTGACGCTGCCGAAGAGACCGAAAAAGTAATTAAAAAAGAAGGTGGCGACTGTATTACGTTCAGAGCAGATGTGAGTAAGTCCAGTGATTGTAGAAGCATGATAGAGAGATGTATTGAAATCTATGGGAGAATCGACATTTTGCATAACAACGTAGGCATTGCAATATTTGGTGGGCCAGTTGAACTCAGTGAGGAAGACTGGGATCGGGCAGTGGATGTTAATCTCAAAAGCATGTTTTTGACATGTAAATATGCGCTTCCGCACATGGAGAAGCAAGCAGCTGGTTCTATAATAAACATTAGCTCCATTGCTGGCATACGAGCTATGCCTGTGCCTGCTATTTCGTATGAGACAACTAAGGCTGCGATTATTGGGCTAACCCGGGACATAGCGATTCAATATGCCTCGAAGGGGATTCGGGCGAATGCCATTTTACCTGGGTATATGAGAACACCGATGATTGAGGCGTCCGTGAAACAGGCCTACGGCAAGGACATTGAAGAAGCACATAGAAAGCGTGATGCCATGTGCCCTACCGGTCATCAAGGGGAGGCCTGGGATGTTGCCTATATGGCCTTATATCTTGCTTCAGATGAAGCCAAATATGTAACAGCATCTAATTTTGTTGTTGATGGTGGCATAGCTCAGACCCATAGACTCTGGCCGGTGGAAAGTCATGTTTAATAAAATAGATACGACCAGCGAAGAGATTCGTACTATGGTAATAGTTTATTTACACACTGTGCACTAGCATTACGAATTTAGCGGTAATGCAAATAGCAGAAATAATACTAAATTAGCAGGGGCTATTTTTGAGAAGATGGTATAGCAAAGTGAAGCTAATTTCCATGGAAAGCAAAATCTGCTACTACACTACTGGTATTATAAAATTCCAGCTTTTTCCCATAATCATGATATGTCCAGAAGTCACCATTACCTACTTTGACATTAGTAACAAAAGTAAGTGCAGCATTCTCAATACGAACGGGGGTTTTCCCATCCCCCCCAGTAGTTAAAGTAATTTTCTGCTCTCCGAAAGGCATGGTGATATGGTACTCGTGTTCACTTTGCTGTATGCTGATCCTTACAAACTTAACACCAAGACATTTTTTCCATCTATCAGCGCGCATATTGATTTTAGTAAAAGGCTCTAAAATGGTTCTCTGCTCTTTAGTTGCAGTGTCGCTTATGTATATAGCACCTTCTTTTTTCGGTTTATCTAGGTCATTAAACTTAGGCCCAATATCATTTTGCTGGGTGATAATAGTAATACCTACCATATCCAGATTATTAATGTTACCTTCGGTAACCTGATAGGTGATAAAGTTAGTACATGGTTTGTCCCATAGATCACGGCCAAACCATAGCGGACAGTGCCCTTCCATACGGCAGCACTCATAAAAAACACCTTTTAATGACCATTTATTTTGTGAACTCATTTACATGCCCCTTTTATTATTTTCTCAACCATAACAGCTTGTTTTTAATAAAGTCAATATATGATCGATATCTAAATAGAAGATGATAAAGAAATTAGATGAATTATTGCAGCAGGTCTTAGTTGATTTTAATGTCGGCAAAAGGGCTTGAAGAAGAAAATGAATTAGATATAGCCAGCGAAGAGATTCGAACTCTTGACCTGCGGTTTACGAAACCGCTGCTCTACCACTGAGCTACACTGGCGTGATGACAGTATATCTAAAACGGTAGCAAGCGACAAACGGTCTTAAAAATTATACAGCATAATTTAAAGGCGTATAGCTTTGTTGCAAAAAACATCCCAAGTAGCCTCACTTTTACTTCGTACCTTTCAGCCTTCGCTTACATGGTCACCCGCTTAAACTTGGTTACTTGGGACATGCAGGATATTAACATATATATGAAAAATTGCAAGTGGTTATTTATAA
>CAYVML010000074.1:5580-7683 GCA_964452475.1 uncultured Dehalococcoidales bacterium | reverse complement strand
TCGAGTAATTCCTGTACTGGAGAGGCTAGCCGTAGAGATAGCGTTGCCGATAAGCATCGATACTTATAAGCTGGAGGTTGCTCAACAAGCCCTGAAATCAGGTGCTAGCATGATAAATGACATCTGGGGGCTGAAGCATGAGCCACGCCTGGCAGAACTGGCGGCACAAAAGGAAATCCCCATTATCCTGATGAGCAACCAGCGGGATGTCTCTCCACGGCATGATATCATCTTCCCCGATGTCATCTCTACTATCCTCTCCAGCCTGAGGCAGAGCATAGCCCGTGCTACTGGCGCGGGTGTACCCAGGGAGAACATCATTATTGACCCAGGAATAGGTTTTGGCAAGACGAAAGAGCAAAACATAGAGATTATGGGCCGTCTCGATGAGCTAAAGGCATTGGGCAGGCCTATCTTATTGGCCAGCTCACGCAAGTCAGTGATAATCCATATACTCAACCTGCCTCCAGAGCAGTGCATTGAAGGGACAATGGCCACTACAGCCATTGGCATTTCCAGCGGGGTCGATATAGTCCGGGTGCACGATGTTAAAGAGACATTTCGTGTTTGCGGGGTAAGCGATGCTATCATCAGGGGGTCGACAATAAAGTGAGTACCGCTTACCTTGGCCTTGGTTCAAATCTCAGAGAACGGGAGAAAAACCTGACAAAGGCCCTGGCTCTTATCGGGCAGAAAACACAGCTACTAAAGGTTTCTTCCATATATGAAACTGAGCCAGTAGGTTTCAAGGAACAGCCCCTTTTCCTTAACCTAGCATGCAAAATATGCACCAACCTGAAACCAGTTGAGTTACTTCACTCTGTAAAACAGATAGAAAAACAGCTGGGTAGAAGGCCAAGTTTCCGCAACGCACCTCGTATTATCGATATCGATATCCTCATGTATGACAATATAATTACGAAAGAGCAGGAGCTGATAATACCACATCCCCGCCTCATAGAACGTGCCTTTGCTCTCATCCCACTGGCAGAAATTGCTCCACAACTTAACCATCCAGAATTAGGAAAGAGTATTATAGAGTTGGCCAGTGTTATAAATGGCAAGGATGAAGTACGGAGATTCAATCAGGAGGACATATAATGTATCAGTTGTTTGTAGAGGAACACTTCGATGCCGCCCATCTTATTCGCGATTATAATGGCAAATGTGAGAATACGCATGGGCATCGATTCAAGGTAGTAATACGGCTGGAGGCGGCAAAGCTTCAGCAGAACGGATTAGCTTACGATTTCGCCCGTATAAAACTGTCTTTGAGAGAGACCCTGGCTCGATATGACCATGCTTTCCTTAACGAAATAGTTCCCTTTGACAAGATTGAGCCTTCTTGTGAGAACATCGCCGTTACCCTGTATGACGAACTCCTACCCCACTTTACCGGGTTACCGGTTACATTAACCAGTGTAGAAGTATGGGAATCCCCTACAACGGGGGTATCCTATAAGCGATAGCCCAGGATTGCAGTTATTCAGGAGGCAATAGATTAGGAATTGAGTCCTCGATAGGATATGAATGCTGGCAGTGTGGACAGTACAGTGTACCAGTCACAATCTCCTCTCCCTCCTGCTTCTCTATGCTGAGCTGCAGTTCTCCCTTGCAAACCGGGCAAGCCAGAATCTCCATCAACTCTTCTTTCATATTAACCATGAATTATAGCACCAGCAGTGTTCTCTAAGGAATATTGCAGGATGAAAACCAAGCGGGCATAACAATATCTGAGGTGTTATAATTGTGTTCAAGTTCTTGGGAGGATGAAATGACAGTTCAATTTAAAAAGAAATATAAAGACATTAATGCTGAGATGTTTCTCGACGAGATATGTGACCTTTTACAACAGCGGGGAATACTGGCTGGAGAGGAAAAACTGCAAACCTACTCGCTACCCAGTGGAGCAACACAATCACGTGTCACTCTTAGCTTAAAGACAGGAACTGAGCAGAAAGAGTGTGGCAGCGTTCATGTAATAGGGTCGCCTTCCGGTGAAACACAGATGCTGATGAGTTTTGATGAGGACCTTGTGCCCCAGGAGACAATTAGCTCTCTTCAGCAAAGTATTGACCTGGTACTCGAATCGTACGAAGTTAA
>CAYVML010000074.1:0-5570 GCA_964452475.1 uncultured Dehalococcoidales bacterium | reverse complement strand
TGGTGAAACTTGAAAGAAACCAGGCAGGAGCAACGCCAAGAGCGTTTGTCAAATAGGCGAAAGAAAATGCCTCAGCATGGTAAAAGCCTGGCTAAGGTTTACAGGGATGTTACAACCCGGAGAGCAAAGCGTCGATAAGAGCACATCGCATATAACAGTGTAAGAATACCTCTCATTTTTCCCACAGGTCTACAAGAAATTAACCATAGTGTATGTCTTTTGATTTTACCGTTGAATTAGCTTTGGCCCTTTCCACAATAGTAAAGCAAACAACGACAGACTAAGACCAATAAAGGCTATGATATTAAACACGCTGTTGATACCAACAATGTCCATGAAGTACCCAGCTACAGGTTGTATCAAGCTGGAGCCCTCCATGCTCAGACCGAAATAGAAACCAAATACCGTAGCCATCAGCGCTGGAGGGGTATATGCCACCAGTAATGGTTGCATGGTTGATTGTCTCATATTCATCAATAATCCAAGAAGTAGCAGCACTGCTATCAGCCCCACTCCAAATGGCAACCTGGTCGCCATAAACAGTACAGGTCCGGTAACAACCAGTACCAGTATCAAAGCATTCCTTCGCCCCCATCTATCAGAAAGCCAGCCGCCCAGCAGCCTGCCAACTATTCCTCCACTTCTTACAATACCCATCCACATGGCAGCATGAACAGAGGTTATCCCATGCTTATCTACAAGGTATAAGGCGATAAAAGCCATGGCAGAACCAGCCACAAACTGAAAAAGAATTGCCAATATTGTAAGTGGTGCAACAGGACGAAGGGCACGTCCTATTTGCATAATTTTATTAGGCTGCTTCGTTTTAATATTAACAATATCCGCCTTCAGAGGCTTGACTTCAATACTTGAACCCTCATCAATGTCCAGCCGTTTTCGTTCTTTAAACTTAAATAGTACTAAAAAGGTAGCTATCAGGACTGGTATAGGAAGTATTAAGAAAGCGAAATGCCAGCCGAACGCACCAGCAATAATACCCCCGATAACAGGGCTGGCGCTGAAACCAATGCTGCCACCCAGCATATGTATAGCTATTACTCTTCCATGCCTAGTCTTCTCAAAATAACTGGTAAACATCGGTGTGGCAGACGGGTGATAGCCACCGGAAAATATGCCCATTACAACTAAGATGCCCATCATGATGCTGTATGTCGAACTGAAACCAATGGCTATAGCACTGAGTCCTACACCACCCATGCCAATGGCAATAATCTTTCGCCGTGTGAATTTGTCGGCAAGCCATCCGCCGAAGAACTGTGATATGCCTGAGGTGATGGTATAAGCAGAGATTAGCAGCCCTGTTTGCAAATAGTTAAGCCCCATCGAGTCACGAATTACCGGTAGCAATCCCACCAGGAGGCCGGTTACCATATCATGACTACCATGAGTATAACCAAAGAAGGCAGCAGTACCCCCTCCCCATTCACGAAAACCTCGTTTCAAGCTTATTATTTTAGACAACGATATTCATAACTCCTTCTTGATACAATGCATTTATAATCATATGGTAAAGCTGCTGATATCACACTAAAGATTTAGAGGACAGATAATAGTTCCACTGTCTGATTACTAGATATCCTTATTATTCTAACAGAGGCAACTTGTAGAAATAAACAGCGTCAGGGCAATAATACGACCAGTTATTCTTAGTCGCTTTCTTTTTATGATACCAGGCTATAATTCCTGCCATCCTGATTTCTCATTATGCCACCCCAGATGAAACAAAAGCTCTCAAGATGTTTTCTACCAATTGCTGGCGGCTTCATCGTCGCGCTTAGATACAAACGCTTGATAGCTAAAATAGCAGGTGCTAGTATTCAAGCATACACACTGAACTATATGAAAGATGAGGGAGGGCAACTATGGGAGATCGTGTGAAGGGGAAAATAGCTATTGTCACCGGCGCCGGGTCTATAGGTCCCGGAATAGGAAACGGCAAAGCCTCAGCTATTCTATATGCTCGTGAAGGAGCAAAGGTCATGCTGGTCGACCGTAATCTCAGTGCAGCCGAGGAGACCGGGCACATTATTGAAGAAGAAGGCGGCGGCTCTTTTACCTTCGAGGCCGATGTCACCATCCCTGGTGACTGTAAAAGAATAGCGGAGAAATGCATCGAGGTTTTCAATAAAATCGATATCCTTCACAATAATGTCGGTATTGAGATACCAGGCGGAGTAGTAGAAACAACTGAAGAAACATGGGACAGAGTGATGAATGTGAATCTGAAAAGCATGTTCCTGACTACGAAGTACGTGCTGCCATATATGGAAAAACAGGAAAGTGGCTCCATAGTAAACATCTCATCTCTCAATGCCATAAGGACTCTACCAAGCTGCATCAGTACACCCTATGCAGTAGCTAAGGCAGGAGTCGTTGCCTTGACCAGGGAAATAGCCATCCAGTATGCAGCGAAAGGAATACGGGCAAACGCCATATTGCCCGGACTGATGAATACCCCCCTGGTGGCAGCCACCATCATGGACTCTTACGGTGGCGACATTGAACAAGCTATGAAAACGAGAGACGCTATGTGCACTACTGGAAAACAAGGTGAAGCATGGGACGTCGGCTATGCAGCACTATTCCTCGCTTCAGATGAGGCAAAATATATCATTGGTGCAGCCTTGCTTGTTGATGGAGGACTCACCCGAATCTGGCGTTAACTATATTCTGAGTTGCCCGCCCTCAGTTACTACAATATAACGAGACTTATATGAATATCCGGCGAACCCTGTTATTTAATCCGACGGTTTCGTTGGCGAAAGTGAACCTGGCATTTTCCCATCAATCAACGGCACCAGACAGACAAAGCGAAACACATCATTCCCTACATTGTTGAAACAGTGTTTCTCGCCAGGTTTAACGTAGATTGCATCCCCTTCTTTCAATAATTTTTCTTCCTGTTCACCTTTAACCATACCCTTCCCTGAGGCAATAAAGACCTCATGTTCCCATGGATGAGAGTGGAAGGGTGTTGCGCTTGAGGGTTCAAGCTCAAAAACACGCATAACAAAGTTAGGTACTCCTTCGTCAGGGCCAGCTACCACATGCATCATTACACCCGGTAATTCCGCTTTCCCCTTTACCTGACGATAATTCTGGATTTTCATCGTAACCTCCTTGCTGTAACACATTTTCAGGGCAAAATTCCCTGCTTCTTGATTATAGATTATAACAGTAATGTCTATCAAGGCACTGTACTGCTTTATTTAACTATTACAGTCAGGTCAAATGTCTTAACTCCCTTCTATCCACCTTCCCATGGCCTACTATACTCCATAGCTATGCTGCTTTGCCCTTTCTTTAATGCTCTGAATCCCCATTTCTCAACACCACCTGAGCCAGGCAAAGGAGGATTCTGTTTAGCTCCCTCACCAGCCTCATATTCACTCTCTACAAATTCCAGTACATGCTGGTTGCCAATTTCAACCAGTTCCCAGTTAAAGCCCGTCGCTGGATTTGATTCTAACCTTACTGCCAGTAATTCCCCCACCGGAACCACAACCTCTCCAACATCATAACAGGCATCGACTGTTACCTTTGAGGAACAACCAGTTAGATACAATGCCGATGCGAACACCATAACGCACAGTAGCAATATTCTTTTTTTTATATTTTATCTCTCCCCTTTTTCATCACCATAGACAACGAAATATATTATGTTTAGGTTAAATTTTATGGATAACTTTACATGATATAAATAAATGCTACAATAGAATTAAATAATTAAATTAAAGGAGGATGTACAGATGAGCATAGAATGGTTTCGAGATCTGGTAATTTGTATCTTTGGCGTTATGGCTACTGTAACGATAATACTGATTACGATACTGGTGGTTTCACTATACCGCAAATCCAGGGCCGTGTTGCAATCAGTAGAAGCTACTTCAAAAAATATCCAGGAAATTACTTCGTCACTACGAAAGAAATTTATTTCACCTGTTGCCGAGATGGGAGCTTTTATTCAAGGCATTTATAAAGGCATCGAAGCCATCAACAAAATATTTAGCAAACGTGAAGGAGGAAAACACAATGGATAAAGATGTATTCCCTGGTTTCTTCACCGGCTTTATCATGGGTACCATCGTAGGTGCAGCTATTGGCTTTCTCTATGCCCCTCTTTCTGGAAAGGATACCAGAGAGATAGTTAAAGAAGGTGCAAGCAAAATCAAGTCGCGAACAGCCGAAATAGCAGAAGACGTGAGAGAGGTCGCCGTTGAAACAGTTGAAGATGTTAGAGCAATAACAGCCGAGGCCAGAGAGAAAGTTCAGTCTAAGGAGGAAACCGCTGCTTAATAGCCCCTCCTATTAAAGAAACAAAACAGCTGATTCCGCCAGATTGAAATACTATGCAACTTCAACAATGATAAATTAAGCATAAACAAGCTTAATAACCTTTGCTGAAGAGTTATTAGCACCACGGTACTGTATAGAGGTAGCTGGCGGAATAGATGAAACGCTCTTGAATACAGTAAGCAGTATCTTTAAAAGAAACTGGCGCCTGGTATCTTTTGTAATAGGCTTGTTACTATTATGCATAATTCTCTGGATTTTAAGGGAAGCCCTTTTTGCTTTTGCCATTTCACTGGTGCTTGCGTACCTGCTGTTACCTGCTCTCAGGTGGGCTGAGGAAAAACTGCCACGGCATGACAGGTTCAGGCATGCTAAAAGAGTTGCGCTTATAGTTCTGTTTATAGGACTTATCATTGCACTGGTAGTACTGGTCATCTCTCTTATTGTAGACATATTCATCGGCGCCTTCACTACCCTTATTTCCGACGTACCACAATTTATTTCCTCCAGCATACTGGTGCTGCGTAAATGGGCAGAAGGAATTCGGGAACTACTTCCTCCCGTTTTGCAGCAACAGATGGACGAGCTCCTCCTGGAAATAAGTTCCTCACTGGCTATCGCTATCCAGGGTTTCTTCAAAGGAGGTATTTTATCTCTGCCGCGTATTTTCAACCCACTGCTCAGCCTTTTAACCATCCCAATTTTTCTATTCTATTTTCTGAAGGACTCTTCACAATTAAGCAATAGTTTCTATTCAGCTTTGCCGCAGTGGCTTGCCGAACATATCAGAAACCTTGCCAGAATCGTTGAGATGGTACTGGGGAGATACATCCGAGCTCAGTTACTACTGGGATTCATAGTAGGTTACTCATGCTTCCTGGGCCTATTCATTATGAAAGTACCGTACGCACCAACATTGGGAGTGATTGCTGGAATAACCGAGCTTATACCCATACTTGGACCATGGATTGGAGGCCTAATCGCTTTCATTGTTACCCTGGCTACCGTGCCCAGCAAAGCATTATGGGTGGCATCTCTATTTCTGGCAATTCAACTATTTGAAAACAACCTGCTCGTTCCCAGAATCCATGGCCACTACCTGAAAATACATCCTGCTATAACGCTTATACTGCTTGTCATCGGTTCTTATGTAGCTGGTATATGGGGCGTTATACTGATAGTTCCTCTTACCGCAACAGCAATCGAAATATACCGGTATATACGTAGGAATATTAATGCAGGTGAGCTCCAAGAAC
>CAYVML010000073.1:0-7704 GCA_964452475.1 uncultured Dehalococcoidales bacterium | reverse complement strand
CAGCACCTTCACCAATATGGAGCCGACATACGGCTACTGGCTCTTCATGACTGCCAATGGCACCATCACACCACCGTAGTAACTGTCATCCTCTTATGTTATTCTGAGTGCAACGAAGAATTTCTGGGCAGACATCTGCCCACGACCAGCTTCTCTATATCCATCCGCTGACGCACAGCTGCTACTCTTTCCAATGATAGTGGCCTGTAATTTTTATTAAAGACTTACCCTGTAAAAGCTATATACTGTTAACAGAAGTAATCCATATCATTGACAAGTGATTTGTGTAAGACTACAATCTTTTATAGGTAAAGGTAGTTTTTTTAGCTAAATAACTATCAGAGTAGACAATTGAGATTAATATATGACCCTCAGTATAGTCAAAGCCTGAACAAATATTTCAGAGCACTGAAAACCAGTTATTTAAACATTTATTAAAGATCATGATGTACGAGAGATATACTCAATTTATGGTTAGCCTGCTGGTGCTCACAGCTATGGTTCTTACTGGAATAGCTCCAGTAAACGCTCAGGCTCACATTGAAGAACAGAGCGAAGTAGCAACATCAACTAAAACAGAGCAATTGCCTTACACAGAGCTTACTGTACAGAAAGCTGAAGTGCTCACACATTGTCAAAGCGTTGCTATTTTAGATGTAAGAACACAGCTTGAATATGAATCCGGGCATATCAGCGGGGCGATTCTCATTCCAGTATTGCATCTTGAAGAGTCCGTTGGTGAGTTAGCTAAAGATAAAGACATACTGGTATATTGTAAAAATGGTAGTAGCAGTGCCAGGGCAAGTGACATTCTTGTCAACCACGGCTTTCAAAGAGTATACAACATGCTCGGAGGAACAACAGCCTGGATAGAGGCTGGTTTTTCACTGGTATCGGAGCAGAAGATTCAGACAGACACCCCTTCATTGACTGCAGATATCGATGCTCTCCTTGAAGATACTCCAGTATTCTTATTTTTCTATGCTGATTGGTGCCATTTCTGCCATGAACAGCTGCCTATAGTAGATGAATTAGAACAGGAATATGCGGGGAAGCTCGCTTTCCTGAGTATTAACGTGGATGAAACACCAGAATATGCGGAAGTATTTGGAGTGAGTGCGCTTCCAACCATGGTGGTGATTTACGATAAAAACGAGCGGGTGTATGTAAAAAGGGAAGTTTCAGGCTTTACAGAGAAAGAAAGCCTGATGCAGAGTATCTCACTGGAAGAAGAGCAGGAACCAGATGAAAATCCTCTACCGCCAGAGGATAAAGGTAGTGAGGTGAGTCCCACTGGCACAAATCGGACTGCAACCACAACGTGCGATTCCTGTGCGAGCTGCCAGGCAGCATTAAGCAGCGGGCTTTACGACGAAGTAATGCTCGCCGCAAACATCCTTAACTGTGGTGGAAGTTGCATTGAACTCACCGGTGTCGATAACGTGGTGTTCGATGGTAACGGGCACACCATCGATGGTGACAATATTCCAGCCATAGACGGGCAGGATGCTGCAGTCACCATAATGGGTGGCACAGGCTATACCATCCAGAACTGCGTTATCTCGGAATTCGATGCGGGAATTTACCTCGCAGGAGCAACATCCTGTGTTATAAGCAATAATGACATATCTTCAAATGCGGGTGCCGGCATCCAGCTCAACAGTGCTGATTACAACGATATTAATAATAACACCATCAGTGATAATAACTATGGAATATACATGATATCTAATCCGTTTAGTAATACTATTAATTCAAATACGGTGTGCGGGAATGCAGCTATAGACATATACCTTGATTATGGCTCTGGAAACTCAGGTGATAACAATACCTGTGATAGCGTAGACGGCTGGAACGATGATGGGACGACCGGATGTACGAACCTGTGCGCTGGAAGTATAACCTGCAATTCCTGCTCCGACTGCAGTGGTAAATTAAACGGGAGCTTCGATAATGTAATCCTGGCCCAGGATATCAACAATCACGCGGGAACGTGCATTGTTTTTGGTGCCAGCAATGTCCTCTTTGATGGTGGTGGGCATATCATAGACGGGGATGATTCCGGGACTGATTATGGAATTCTTATGCTAAACAAGACAGGAAACACCATTAAGAATTGCATCGTCACCGATTTTAGCCATGGGATTGGTCTTTCTGGTTCATCAGGAAATACAATACGCGATAATGGCGTAAACTCGAATACAGTAACGGGCATTTGGATCTCTAATTCATCAGGGAATACAATAACGTTCAATGAATTGTTCGATAATGATGCACTCTATTCCAACGGCATTTTTCTCCATGGCTCGGACTCCAATACATTATCCTGTAATAAGGTGCTCTGCAGTCATTATGGAATTACTCTTGACGATTCGCATTCCAACACGCTCAATCTCAACACGGTATGCTCGAATCCCGGCCCTGACTTCCAGTTGATTTCAGGCTCTTCTGGCAATTCTGGCATCAATAATCACTGCGACGCACCTGGAAGCTGGAATGATGACGGAACGACGGGCTGTCGCTATACCTGCGACAGCCATCGCTGCAGCACCTGTTCCGATGGCATTCAGAACGGAGATGAAGAGGGAGTAGATTGTGGAGGAACGTATTGTCCGCCGTGTTCGCAGTGCTTGACAGGAGCAAAATATGCTCCTCATGATACTCCCTGTCAACATGACTGGCCGACAAGTGATGGTCCCAACATTGGCATGAATACACACATGAGTTCATGTAATCTGGTTGAGGTCTGTAACCCCGACCTTGACTATATTATCGAAGACGCCCTTCTCTGTGCTGAGTATGAAGACTATGCAAGCAGGTTCACAGGATACAGGAGTAGCGACAAAATAGCTGCCTGTGACTATGCACATGCCATGGCCTATGACTCTAATTTCGAGCATAATTTCAATCCCACTACCCTGAAAAAATGCCTGGCGTTCTATATTATCCAGTGCCTCGGTCAGAATGCGGTATATATACAGGGGTACTTCACCGGTGAACTGTGCTGCTATGGAGATGATATTTGTCCTTCGTCATGCTCAAAATGGCAGGTTGACCCGGCCGCATGGGAAATGGGCGCACAGCCCGATTTCCAGATGGGCGGACATAATTGCAAATATAACTATGTGTGGTGCTATACCTATGACAAGGGATGGCATAAATACAAATGGGGCAAATCTGGCTATTGGAACTCAGACGACGATTACGGAAGCAACAGCGACAGCAGATTAGATACCCCCGCACACGTCACCATTAACCGCCTTTCGACAGGCACCTGTGTCGATTATTCCTTTGCACTAACGACTCTATTACGAAAAGCAGGCTATTCCAGGGATGAAGTTTTCTCTGTCAATGGAGTAGGACATGGTTATAACCTTCTCAAGTTCCCCGACGAGCCCAAGTGGCACTATGTCGATACTGTTGGCAATGGCGGCGGCGGCGTATATGGCGGCAGCGGTTTTACAAGCCCCAATTATCATCACTGCAAAGGAACCCCTCTCTCTTGTGCTATTATGAACAATTGGCCAACCGCGTGTAATCAGGTTGCGGGATGCACGTGGTCTGATGGGAGATGTACCGGAACTCCAGCCCCAAATTCATGTGCAGGATTTCAGTATGCAGGTGACTGCGATGAAACGGACGGATGCGTGTGGAAACTTGGTGTCTCGTACGACTATTGCAGAAACCTCCTTAACGGATGCTCCAACGATTATTACACTCAGAGCAGAGGTCGCTGTCCTACCAATAGCATGATTTATGGATGCGAATGGGTATATGGATATGGCTCCGATGGGGTATCAAACAATAATTCAACTACGATACCCTCTTCAACACTGGAAGTAGAGCCAGCACCAGGCTACCATGCTTCATCTTATGACAGTGAAGCCGATGGTGAGTGTACTGAGCTCCATCCTTGCGTGGGCAATTGTACTCAAGAGGCATCGGTGCCTCCCCTACCAGTGGATATTGAAGTGACGAAGGAACTCAGCAGCCAGGAAATCGAGCCTGGTGATGAGTTGACTACAACAATACATATAAAGAATGAAGAGCCAGAAAGCCTGAATGTGACCGTCCGGGAAACTTTTGCCCCTGGCATAAGCTACAATCTCGAAGCAGAGGAGGGATGGTACGATGGCTTTCATTTCAATTACTATGACTGGTGCCTGGAGATACCGGCAAGTTCAACAGAATCAGTGACATTTACTGCAGCGCCGACTTCGGTTGGTTATTATTCTTTCATGCCAACTTCTGTGTTCGCCGGTGGCCTTTCCTACACGGCATCATCCCCTCCTTTTAAGGTGGTCTGTGCGCCAGATGGGATTTGTGGTGAGGGGGAAAACTGCCTGTTTTGCCCCGAGGACTGTCCGACCGGCACAAAGGATGGTTTTTGCGACCTGGCTGCAGATGGGATAAATGACCCTGATTGTGAATATGGCCTTGACCCGGACTACAGTCCCCGGCTTGATACCGACGAAGACGGAATTATGAACATGCTTGACCAATGTCCCATGACTGACCCCGCAGACATAGAAGCAGGGTACGTGAATGCTGATGGCTGTTCCTGTTCTCAACTGATATGTGATGACCAGGACCCATTGACCATAGATAGATGTGATAATGCAAAGGGCTCCTGTTACCACCTTCCGGATGCAGACCAGGATGAAGTCCCAGATAGCGAAGACAATTGCCCATATCATTATAATCCGGAACAGCTTGATAGTGATGGCGATGGAACTGGAGATCAATGTGAGCTGGGCGATATAGATGAAGATACCACCCTCGAGCCTGAAACATACCATATTGCTGACCTGGAACAGGATGGCGCTATAAAAATTATTGATTCCGATGTAGTCCTGGACTGTAATGGCGCCACATTCTACGGAGACGGCTCAGGGTATGGAATTTACATCCCGGACGACGTAACTAATGTCACCATAAAGAACTGTAGACTCAGAAATTACAGCTATGGTATTTATGTAGACGGTTCATCAAGCAACAACTTGCTCAGTAACACCTTAGAGGAAAATGGCTATGGATTAGTACTTGGCTCTTCATCTGGCAATGTCATTACCAACAACACCGCCAGTTTAAATATGAACACTGGTATCTATCTGGAAGACTCATCAAACAACAAGCTCAGCAGCAATAACCTGACTTCAAACAGTAACCTGGGTGTTTTCATGCATAGCTCATCAAATAATGAACTTAATGATAATTATGCCTGTCACAATGCAGATTCGGATTTTTACCTTCACGATTCTGTAGGTACGGGTTATGATAATACCTGTGATAACCCGGCTGATTGGAATGATACTGGAACGACTGGATGCAGTTTTGCCTGTGAAGCAACCAATAATCCACCCAACATTCCGGGTGACCCTTCTCCTGCTCATAATGCCACCGCCGTTTCTATGGACGCTGATTTAGGCTGGTCTGGTGGAGACCCTGATACCAGCGATAACGTTACGTACGAGGTTTTATTTGGCACCAACACAACACCTCCCCTGGTGGAAACCATCGGTCCCTTTGCAGCCAACCAGACTTCCTTAAACTATACCCTTGATCAGCTCAGCCCGGGCACTACATATCACTGGCAGATAATCGCCAGAGATAACTATGGCATCACCACAGTAGGGCCTATATGGGAGTTCACCACCATATCCTTTACATCATATAATATAACCCTGGCAGCCGGCTGGAACCTGGTGTCCCTGCCGCTGATTCCTGACAACACCGATATCGATGCTGTTATCAGCGCCGCTAACCTCGACAGTGGCAACTTCGCCAACATAGTTATGGTCTACACCTTTAACACCACCGCTGAATCCTGGATGTGGTGGAACGGCTCCCCGGCAAGCACGCTGAATACCATGGAAGATGGACGCGGGTACTGGTTCTATACCACCGCAGCCGACACCCTTACCGTTCACGGCACGGAGGCCGGACACCCAGGAGCAGACTATCCAGTTCTCACCGGGTGGGACATGATTGGCTTTACCTCAACAAGTGACATGGCGCCCGAGAGCTACCTGGCCAGCGTGGTTGGGAAGTATACCATGCCCTACTGCTGGGATAATGGCGGCTGGTTATGGTGGACGAATGGTAACCCTGCCAGCACCTTCACCAATATGGAGCCGACATACGGCTACTGGCTATTAATGACTGCCGATGGCACCATCTCCCCGCCGTAGCAGCTGTCACCCTCTTATGTCATTCCTGCGGAAGCAGGAATCTACCCTCCCCTGGCAATGATCTCTCAATCACACAGTAGTGTTTGAAATAGAGCATCACCCAAAGCATGCAAGGATTTACTTTAAAACAAATATATAGTTAGCGATAACCCTTGACATATTCCTATTTCCTACTATAATAGAATTAGTGATGAATAAGCCTAATAACTTATCAATTTGGTTCTTGTGTAGCCTTATAATGACTTTACTGCCTTTATCTACTTTTCCTATCCTTTGTCCATTCCTTTTGAAGCTATATAGCGAGTTTGTTCATCATTATGTATAGAAAACCCCAGATATGATGTGGTTATTACTTATTTAAGCAAGTATCCTGGAGCTAAATAAACTAGGTAAATAAAGGGTAGAAATATGGACAAGTTGACAGGGCAAATATACAGAAGGATCATTGCGCTGTTTCTCAGTTTGATGTTAGTCGTAAGCATCGGACTACCGTTCTTCTCTGTCATAGAAATCAGCTCTGCCGGCAATCCTTTATCAGAGTCACACATTTGGAGCTTCAGCACCGAGACGGCTTCCGGCCGCATTTGGCATGTCGATGATAACCTTCGTGATTGTCCCACGGCCGATTTCAAAACAATTCATGATGCAGTAGATGAGTGTAACTCTGGAGATAACGCTACCGTTTATCCTAGCACCTACAGCGAAAACTTAGATATGAATAAAGACCACTTGACTATTCAATCAAAGAATGGGGATGATTCAACTATCGTTCAAGCAGCAAATTTGGACTTTGCTCCTACCCATGAAACTGGAAATCCGCTAGCAGAGCCGTATATCTGGAACCTTACTACTCAGAGAGATGTCATTTCTGGGACGGAAGAAGAACCATATCAAATCATGAACGTGAACCAACTCCAAGAAATTAAAAACGATCTGTCCAGCTCCTACATCCTGATAAATGACATTGATGCTTCAGATACAAAAAACTGGAACGGTGGGGTGGGGTTCGAACCAATTGGAAACGAGATCAGTCCCTTTACCGGGACTTTCAACGGCAACGGCCATGTAATTAAGAGCCTGTGTATTAACATAACATCCCCATATACTGATGGTGGATTATTTAGATGTACTGGTCCTAGTGCGGTGATAAAAAGTTTAGGCCTACAGAACGAGAATATAGCTACTAGTAGGCTTGTTGGTGGTCTAATCGGGGAAAATAGAGGTGGCAGTGTTTCTAATTGTTATTCTAGTGGCGTAGTGACAGGAGGCTCTAATGGGGTTGGTGGTCTAGTTGGGTGGAATGAGGGTAGTATTAACAATTCGTGTTCTGCCAGCAACGTTACAGGCAACAAGTATGGAGTTGGTGGCTTAGTCGGGCGAAACCGTGGTGGTAATGTTACTAATTGTTATGCGACTGGCAGCGTGATTGGTCTTAGTGAGGTTGGTGGTCTAGTTGGATACAATTACGGCAGTACCAATACTGGTAATGCCAGTGTTGTTAATTCATATTCTA
>CAYVML010000072.1:0-7704 GCA_964452475.1 uncultured Dehalococcoidales bacterium | reverse complement strand
GTGAGGAAGCTGCCGCTAAAGCTGAAGAGGCTAAGAAAGCTGCTGAAGAAGCGGGCATTAAAGCCGAACTTGCTGCAAGCCAGGCTAGAGAAGCGGCTGAAGCAGCCATGAGAGCCGCTGGTGAGGAAGCCGCCGCTAAAGCTGAGGAGGCTAAGAAAGCTGCTGAAGAAGCGGGTGTGAAAGCTGAGCTTGCTGCAAGCCAGGCAAGGGAAGCGGCTGAGGCAGCAATGAGGGCTGCCGGTGAGGAAGCTGCCGCTAAAGCTGAAGAGGCTAAGAAAGCTGCTGAAGAAGCGGGTTTCAAGGCTGAGATAGCGGCTAAGCAGGCCAGAGAAGCAGCCGAGGCAGCCATGAACACTGTTAAAGAAGATGTTGCTATTCAGGTTGAAGAAGCCAGAAAATCAGCCCAGGAAGCTGGTATCAAAGCAGAAGCTGCGACACTACAAGCCCGGGAGGCCGGCACTGCGGTAACCGCAGTAACTGAGGCCGATGCTGTCAGGGCAGAACGGATAGCCAAACTAGCGCAAAAGAGCGTCGAAGAAGCTGTAAAAGCAGCAATTGATATCGGGAACCAGGCTGATAAAACAGCAACAGCGGCCAGAGAAATTCGAGCTGAAACTATTCAGAATCCAACTACAGATATGGCTAGAAAAGCAGGTGAGGCAGGTAATAAAGCGAAGAAAGCCGCTATGGCTGCTTTTCAAACAGCATCTGAACTAGATAGAAAAGCTGAATCAGCTAACGCGGCCGGAGATGAAGCTATTGAGGCAGCGGCCAAAGTATCGGGCCAGGTTGCAGATTGGGTTAAGGCGGCTGGTACAAATGCTAAAGAGGCAGCAGTTATCGGTTTTGAAACAGCTAGATCGCTACGTAATAAAGCCGAGTCCGCTGACATAGCCGGAGATGAAGCTATTGAGACCGCCACACAAACACTGCACCAGGTGGTGAACAGAGCAGATGAATTGGCAAAGGCGGCAAAAGAATCATCGGAAAACTTGCATCTGGCAGTGAGCAAGACAGATGAATTAGCAAAGGCGGCAATGGAGTCAGCAGAAGAGGCTAAAAAAGCCGCCGAGACTTCAGGAAAGATGTCGCAAGCCGCTTCAGAGCGTGCCGAGGAAGCAGCCAGAGGTGCCAAGTCACTCGCTGCCGACGCTATTACCAAAGCCGAGGAAATGGCCAGGAGTATGGAGAAAGCTCACCAGCAAACAGTTGCCGAAGTAGGCGTACTTGCTGGCAAGACTGAAGAAGCACTCAGTTTAGCTAGAAATGCTATGGCAATGATAAAAGGGCTAACTCAAAAACTGTTTACCGATGGCGAAATGGTGGTAATTGTTCTGGCCGTCGTTGCGGCAGCAGTATGCTTAAGCCTTGGAGTAGCATTCCTGAGGTAATAGCATAAACTTTTTGCTGATTTTTTACCGGAGAGTAAAGAAACAATAAGAAACTATTAAAAGGAGACACGGTATTACTAAAAGGGAAGCGCCAGCACCGAATAAAAACAGTTAGAAAGGAGAATAATAGAGATGTCAATGATTAGATGGGAACCGTTTAAAGAAATAATTAGCCTGAGGAATGTGATGGACCGGCTGTATGAGGAAAGTTTTGTCCGTCCATCGAGTCTCTGGCCGGGGCTAGAGCAGGGTGAATTAGCGGTTGATATGTATCAGACTGCTAACGACGTAGTAGTCAAGGCTACTATCCCAGGTGTGAAGGCTGAGGAAGTAGATATCTCAATCACCGGTGATACCCTCACGATTAAGGGGGAACATAAAGAGGAAAAAGAGATTAAGAAAGAGGACTATTTCTACAAGGAGCATCGTTATGGAAACTTCAGCCGCTCAATCCAGATTCCGGTACAGGTAAAGTCTGATAAAGCCGAAGCCGTATTTGAAAATGGAGTCCTTACCCTGACCTTGCCCAAAGCAGAAGAAGTAAAACCAAAGCAGATAAAGGTTAAACCTAAGGCCATGATTGAAGGTGCCAAGAAGTAGTTTTTGGGGCGCTTCCCTTATTCTACAGAAGAATTGAAAGTCTGCATATATAGTGATTAGCAATATTTAATGTGCCCTTATTACTTCAGGGACATATATAAAAAATATAATTTATTCCGTAGATAACAGAATGTAATAAAAGGAGGAAAATGATGATAAGGAGAAAAAGATACACGATACTAGCTATTAGCCTGATTTTGATACTAGTAGCAGGGTTGATCGGCTGCACCGGTCCGCAGGGGGCAGCCGGTGGAACCGGGGCAACGGGACCAACAGGGCCTGACGGACCTCAAGGGCCTGCAGGTCCGCAGGGTGAAGATGGGCCACAGGGACCAGCCGGAAGCAAAGGCCCCGCCGGGATCCAAGGACCAACAGGACCAACGTGCCAGATAGTGGTTACCTGGAATACCGACGAATATAATGGCTACGGTCATTTCGCCGCTGTTGATGTCAGGCGAAGCCAGAAGGTATGGATTAAGGGGGCTGGCTTCGATCCGGATGACAGCATAACCCTGACCTTCACTATGTATGATGTTGATACCCTGCTTGGCAAAAAGGTTGCCGTTAATGAAGCCGGGTCGTTTGCAGCCTACAGGACTATACCAAGCAAGGCAGCTTATGAGGCTACATCAGTAAAAGCCTGGATAAATACCACTGAATCCGGCGATGAGGTTATTAAGGGAGACCTTCAGGCTGTATGGCCATTGGAAGTTGTACAAACCTTCGCACTATTACCATAGGTTAAAGAAGTCCACTAAACCAGTGGCAGGTAGTGAACAATATATCACTACCTGCCACTTTTTGTATGAGTATTTCGTTGTCTGTGTATGGTTACCCCACCTATCAGTAGTTATATAAACTATAGCCATATTGACTAAGTATAAGTAACAGTGTTTTGTTCTATTACTTCAATAATATACCCTTGTGAAAAGTAGTAAGATTTATTAAAATGCTTATGAAGTATCCTCAATGTGAAGAGTTCTCATCAGGATAGTATATAGGTAGGATGAGAGATTGACAGGCAGGAAAGAAGAGCGTGAAGCACGGAAACACCGGGATGACCTTATCGGCGAGCATAAAGTTAGCGACGCCGGGCAACTGATACTGGCCTGCCTCTTTTTCGCAATCTGGATAGCCGACTCATTTTTTCTCAACCATACAACCACGCTAAATGACTACGTGTCGCTGGCAGTCAGACTTCCTGTTGGCATCGTATTACTGGGACTATCAGCCTACCTGGCAAAAACAGGCCTGTCCATCGTATTCGACGAAAAGAGACAGAAACCCACCGTAATAAAGAAAAGCGTCTTCGGCTTCGTCCGCCACCCAATATACTTGAGCGAGATACTGCTCTATCCTGGGCTGCTGATGATGAGCATATCACTAGCAGCAGCGGTGGTATGGATTATTGGGATAGGATTCCTGCACTACATTTCACGTTACGAAGAAAAGGTGTTACTGGCACACTTCGGCGAGGAATATAAACAGTACATGAGCGAAGTGCCAATGTGGATTCCACGCCTGCGGAAGAGATAACTGAGGGGTTCACTCCACTCTTTTTCTACCTATAAGCCTTGTGTTACCAAACCTAATTGGATTGAGGCACCCTTCGGATGCACTTGACAAACCCACAACATCAAGGAGTAATTTGAAAAAATATCATCAGAAAATACTTTCGTCGATATTAGTGATTCATAAAAACTGATTATTTCTTCGACTAAATGGTTAAATGTTATTTTCCTTATTTCCATTCTAATCTCACTTACACACAAGATACCATTGTACAGAATTATACATAAAAGTAAATATTAAAGAATTTTCGATGGAAAATATCATTGCAAGATCACTAATACTTACTTTACTCAGGCAAGACCATATTATGGAGATCTTTCTTCAGTCTAATTGTAATATCCAGTTCAGTGCCCAGCGATTTTGCCACCTCACATTGTCATCCTTGAGGAAGCGCAAGCGACCGAAGGGTCTTATGGCATCCCCTGAGATTCTTCACTGCGCTCAGAATGACAAGGATGAGGCAGGAACACTTGACATACAGTTGCTCTGCATATATTCTGTAGTAGGAAAATTAGAATGTTAGATAATTGGGGAATAGCATGTCGGATTTAATTCAGGTTCGCAAGAAGGCACAACTAACTTTGCCACAGTCAGTAAGGCAAAAACTAAACATCGAGGAAGGTGACTTTCTTAATGTTCGGGTGACGAATGGCGAGATTGTGCTCAGGGTAAAGAAGCTGGTAGATAAAGAGCAGGCATGGTTCTGGACAGATCGCTGGCAGCGGGGTGAGCAGAAAGCTGAAGAGGATATCCGCACCGGTAATACTCATCGTTTCCCCGATGCTAAAGATGCCATAGCATTTCTGCATAAACACAGTAAGAATAATTCAGATAAATCACCACAATAGACAATGCCCATTGAACTCACCAGCCATTTTGCACAGCGTTATGCTCATGTTTCCATAAGGATACAGCGGAAGGTAGACAAGGCATTGCAACTTCTTGATGCCGATTTTCGGCACCCTGGACTACGCAGCCATCTAGTGGAGGGAGTACCAGGAATTTATGAAGCATATGTTGATAAAAAGTACCGAATGACATTTGAGCGCCATGGAGATATCCTCACCATGCGTAATATTGATAATCATGATGAATGTCTGCGTAACCCATAACTCCTAGTTCATAGTTAATGGCGAAAATAGCCCATATTTCATGGTTCATGTCACTCACCAATACCCAATAACCAGGTAGATTTCTGCTTTCGTAGGAAGGACAATGGTGGAGGCAGTACTGTGAGAATATTGCAGGGAACACCAAACTCTAAATCCTAATTTCTAAATATTAAACAAATTCAAAATACCAATTACTAAACCTTCTGCTTCCACCCCATTAAGCGGCTAGATTCCTGCTTTCACAGGAAGGACATAGAAGATGAAAGATTAAAAGTTAAAGATTATTTAGAAAGAGAGAGGGAAGGCAGGAATAACATAGCGGAAAGGCAACGCTCCTGAACAGAGATAATGGAAATAAGGTATAATTACTCTTCAGTTTAGACAGTTTCCCGGGGTGCAATGCCACTCATGGATAACTGGAAGGAATGATGCTCTATGCCACGACGGACTGATATCAAGAAAGTGATGATAATAGGGTCGGGCCCTATCGTTATCGGCCAGGCATGTGAGTTCGACTACTCAGGCACACAGGCCTGCAAGGCACTAAGAGAACTTGGCTACCAAATTGTACTGGTGAACTCAAATCCCGCCACCATAATGACCGACCCCGATATGGCAGATATCACCTACATCGAACCACTAAACCTGGCTACGATGACCAAGATAATTGAAAAAGAACGGCCAGATGCCCTGCTGCCCAACCTCGGTGGACAGTCAGGACTGAATCTCAGCGCCGAGCTGGCCCGTTCAGGAGTGCTCGATAAGTACGGGGTCAAGATAATAGGCGTTGAACTCGACGCCATAACACGTGGTGAAGACCGTACTGCTTTCAAAAACACCATGAGCAGCCTCGGCATCGAGATGCCGCAAAGTGAAGCGGTATACAACGTTGCCGAAGCGGAGAAGGTTGCCGCCAGGCTCGGCTACCCGGTGGTAATACGTCCGGCTTACACCATGGGTGGCACCGGAGGGGGACTGGTCTACAACGTAGAAGAACTGCGCATCATCGCCAGCCGCGGCATCTCCGCCAGCCTCATCGGGCAGATACTGGTGGAGGAATCAGTGCTGGGCTGGGAGGAACTGGAACTGGAAGTAGTCCGTGATTCTAAAAATCAGATGATCACCGTCTGCTTTATCGAAAACGTGGATGCCATGGGAGTGCATACCGGCGATTCATACTGCACTGCTCCGATGCTGACCATCGACACTGAATTGCAACAACAGCTCCAGGAATACTCCTACCGCATCGTAGAAGCCATAAAGGTAATCGGCGGCACCAATGTCCAGTTCGCCCATGACCCAAAAAGTGGCCGGGTTGTTGTCATCGAAATTAACCCCAGGACTTCACGCTCCTCAGCCCTGGCATCTAAAGCTACCGGCTTCCCCATTGCGTTAATCTCCGCCAAGCTGGCTGCAGGATTAACCCTGGATGAGATTCCTTACTGGAGAGAAGGAACGCTGGATAAGTACACACCATCAGGCGACTACGTTGTGGTCAAGTTCGCCCGATGGGCATTTGAGAAGTTTAAGGGTGCCGAGGACAGGCTTGGCACCCAGATGCGGGCGGTGGGTGAAGTGATGAGCATTGGCAAGACATATAAGGAGGCATTGCAGAAGGCAATACGCTCGCTGGAGACAGGTCGCTATGGGCTGGGTTTTACCAAAGACTTCCATGAGAAACCACTCGAAGAGCTAATTGAACTGCTCAGCGAGCCCAGCAGCGAACGGCAGTTTATCATGTATGAGGCACTCCGCAAGGGTGCCAGCGTACAGCAGCTTTACAGCAAGACCTATATCAAGTCCTGGTTTATTCAGCAGATGAAGGAACTGGTGGAGCTGGAGGAACAGATACTCACATTCAAGGGCAGTACATTGCCAGATAAGTTGCTCATTCAGGCTAAAAAAGATGGTTTCAGTGACCGCTACCTGGCACAACTGCTCGCTACAACTGAGAGGGAGATACGGCAAAAACGCAGCTCACTCGGAATGGTAGAAGGCTGGGAGCCGGTACCGGTGAGCGGAGTGGAGAACGCCGCCTACTACTTCTCTACCTATAATGCACCCGATAAAACCAGCGTAAGCGACAAGCGCAAGGTCATGGTGCTTGGAGGTGGTCCTAACCGCATTGGCCAGGGGATAGAGTTCGATTACTGCTGTGTTCATGCAGCCTTCACCCTGAGAGATGAGGGCTATGAGACCATCATGGTCAACTGTAACCCGGAAACCGTCTCCACGGATTATGATACCTCCGACAAGCTCTACTTCGAACCGCTGACCGTCGAGGATGTGCTGAGCATTTACGAGAAGGAGAAGCCTGTAGGCGTCATTGTCCAGTTCGGCGGGCAAACACCGCTGAATATTGCTGACGAACTGGCGAGCGCCGGGGTCAAAATACTGGGAACCACCCCGGAAACCATCGACCTGGCAGAGGATCGAGACCGCTTCCGCAAGGTGATGCGAAAGCTAAACATCCCCATGCCGGAATCCGGCATGGCAAGTAATCTTGAGGAAGCGTTACATATAGCGGAACACATAGGATACCCTCTGATGGTACGTCCTTCGTATGTACTGGGAGGCCGTGGGATGGAGGTTGTCCATGATGAGCAGATGCTCACGGAATATGTCACGGCTGCAGTTGGCATTACTCCCGACCGGCCCATCCTCATAGATAGGTTCCTGGACAATGCCCTGGAGGCAGAGGCAGATGCCATTGCTGATGGCAGCGATGCTTTCGTGCCCTCCATCATGGAGCATATAGAACTGGCCGGAGTCCACTCCGGCGACTCAGCCTGCATCATTCCCCCGGTAAGCATGGCAGCAAAGCATATCGATACTATTAACGCCTACACACGGAGGATTGCCAGAGAGTTGAATGTAATAGGACTTATGAACATGCAATATGCCATTGCTAAAGATGTGGTATATGTGCTGGAAGCCAATCCCAGGGCCTCAAGAACAGTGCCGCTGGTCTCAAAGGTATGCAACGTGTCAATGGCACGACTGGCGACACAGACCATGCTGGGTCGAAA
>CAYVML010000071.1:0-7732 GCA_964452475.1 uncultured Dehalococcoidales bacterium | reverse complement strand
GGTGTTCGCACTATGGTGACTGCCGATAGCGGCAATGGTCGCTCCAGGCGTGACAGGGAGACCATCTCCCGTATACTGGTTGGACTGGGGAAGAACCCTAATGTTGCCGCTGTCATCCTGCATGAGCTTGCCTGGGGAACTGATTACCCTGAATTAAAACCGGAGTTTCTTGCTGAGCAAATAGCTGAAACGGGTAAGCCGGTGGAGTATATCTCCAGTAAAAAATACCCCACCGCTTTTCAGGTAATGGAACGTGGTGCCCGCGTGGCACGACAAATGGTGCACGATGCCTCTTCTATTCGTCGCGAATTGGTTGATGATAAATTCCTCACCATTGGAGTGAAGTGTGGCGGCTCGGATGCTACTTCTGGCATTGCCGGAAATCCGGTGATGGGCTATCTGTTTGACCATGTTGTTAAGTCGGGAGGCAGGGCTATGTTCGGAGAGAATACCGAAATTATTGGTGCAGAGCATATCCTGGCGAGACGGGCTGCTAATGAAAAGATTGCAAAGCAGATTATCAATGTTGCCCTTGCCACTGAAGAGAGAGGTAAGAAGATAGGAGAACCGATACGTGCCGTCAACCCGGTGCCAGCTAACATCGCCGCGGGCATCTCTACATTGGAGGAGAAATCTCTGGGTGCCATTGTGAAGGGAGGCACCTCTCCTATACAGGGGGTGCTTCGTTATGGTGAGAGGCCACCTCACAGGGGATTGTTTTTCGTGGACAACTGGCAGGACCCAAACAGTATTTTCCCAGGCTATGTAGCTGCTGGAGCTAACGTGGTTCTGCTACAACTGGGTTTTGGAGGGGCGCTGAAGCATACTATACTGCCGCCAACACCGACTGTAGTGGTTCCCGACATAGCTACTACGGCAAATCCCAAGACCTATGCGGCCTGTGGAGAAAGCATAGACTTCTTCTCTGGTACAGTTATAGCTGGCGAGGAATCAATCAGCCAGGCTGGTGAGAGACTGTGTGAACTAGCCAGACAAGTTGCTTCGGGCACTGTGACCAGGTCAGAGACACTGAAATTCCAGGATGTATCACAGTGCTTTCTAATGGATGCAGGTTTCTAGACGAAATCATCCAGTAAGGACATGTGTATTATGTATATAGAGAAAGCACTACGATAAGAAGCGGTATTGTTTGTTAATTTAGCGGTAACAATAAGAACGTAGTTAAAGGAGGAGACTATAGATGACTGATAGCAAGGAAATGCTCAAGGCGTTTACGGACCATAGCTATGGGCCCTGGAAGAAGCAGAAAGACTGGAAGCAGCCCATATGTGTCACCAGGGCGGAAGGCATCTATCTGTACGATGAAAAGAATAAGCCATACATCGATTTCTCGTCGCAGTTTATGTGTTCTAACCTGGGGCATGGCAACAAGGCGATTATAGAAGCCATACACCGGCAGGCTGATGAACTGGTCTATGTAGCTCCAGTGTTTGCACATAAATCTGGAGAGAAGGCTACCAAGGCCCTGATGTCAGTTATGCCTGAAGGGCTGAACAAGTTCTTTTTCTCAACCTCGGGCAGCCTGGCAAACGAATCGGCGGTACAGATTATCAGGCAGTGCATGTCGCCGAAGTATAAGATAATTGCTCGTTATCATTCATATCACGGTGGAACTGCCTCAGGCATGACGCTGACTGGTGGACCGAGGCATAAATTTGCCGAGCGCGATCACTACGGCATACAGGGAGTAATCTTTGCCCCTGATGCCTACTGCTATCGTTGTCCTTTTGGACAGCAGTACCCTGAATGCAAGGTGCGCTGTGCTGAGTATGTCGGCCACATGATTAAGGAAGAGGGGAATATTGCTGCTGTCTTTGTGGAACCGGTGGTGGGGACCAATGGCAAGCAGGTACCTCCGCCAGAGTACTTTCCGCGACTTCGCCAGATATGCGATGAGAATGATGTGTTGCTGGTAGTTGATGAGGTCATGAGCGGCTGGTTTCGTACCGGTACCCCGTTTGCCATAGACAATTGGAAGGTCAAACCCGATATACTGACCACTGCTAAGGGATGCACCGGTTCCTATACTCCAATAGGAGTTACTGCCACGGCTGGTAAAGTAACAGAATACTATGAAGACCAGATTATCTATTTCGGCTTCACTTATACCATGCATCCACTTATGATGGCTGCTATACCGGCAGCAATATCCGAGTACCGTAAACTGGAGGCATCCGGCATACTAAAGAGGGTCAGTAAGTACCTGCAAATGAAACTATATGAGCTTCAGGAGCGGCATGAATGTATTGGAGATGTTAGAGGGATCGGGCATTTCTGGGCGCTGGAGCTGGTTAAGAACCGTAAAACCAGGGAACCTTTCAATGTAAAGGCTGATAAATTCTACAAGCAACTCTTGACTGATAAACTGGCGGCAGAGGCACTGAAGAAGGGAATGTTTATTATGAGCTGGTATGACCACTTGACTGTGGCACCGCCGCTTATAATCACCGAGGAAGAGGTTGACGAGGGTATAAAGATACTTGATGAGGTGCTGAAGGTTGCGGATAAGGAAGTGGAACACACTGGTGTGGCCGGTTCTCATAGCAGCGAGGAATTTATCAGGTCATTAAGCTGACGGCTGCTTTTACAAAGGGGAGAAGAGTAAAGGTGCTGGTTACTATATTGAGTAAAATATCGTCAATTGAGGTGATGACATGAGACTTCCACTCTGGGAGGTACTTGCACGGTCAAAGCAGGGGCCAATAGTAGAGGAGAAACAGTTCGACCTCTCTATATTCAGGAAAGGACAAGAGCTGCAACAGAAGTATGGCATCAAGTACAACCCTGAAGAGCCTGTTGATATAACTGGAGACCTGGCGGATAAAGTCTACCAGGCTGGTTTGGAGTTCTTTCTTGCAATTGGGACATATTGCGTGAATACACATCGTACTATCAAGCTCAGTGAACAGGAAGTACTGGATGAACTCGCTGCATGTCCGGTAGAGATAAAGCTGGGACAGGGCGATGATCAGATAAGGTTGCTGCATCGAGATGTTGAAGGAGAGCAGGATGCAATCGTGGTTGCCGGGATTCAGACAGCGCCGTTCAGCAATGAAGAGATGATGTTTACCATTAGCAAGGGTTGTGCGATGGACCGCTGCGTGGATGGTATATGGGGGGGTATCCTGCTGAAGATTGATGGAAAATACGAGGTAATAGCTGGCACACCTGGAGAGATATACCAGTACCGGAAGGTGGCTGAAGTGTTACGCCGGGCCGTAGCAGCAGCTGGACGGCCGGGAATGATAATTATTAATAATGCGCCTACAAGCCGAGCTACCATTGCCATGTTTAGCGAGGAAGAAGGACTGCGTAAATCGGATGGCATTATGGTTACCGGGATTTCGGAGTGCAAACTGGCTTACGATGACCTTGATAGGTCTGCCTTCGGGCTGGCTCAGTGTATGCCAATACACGGTGCGCACAGCTCGGTAGTAGGTGGTTTTTCAGCTACGCCTGAGGGAGCTGCGATCACCGCTGTTGCTGCAACATTGCAACTTGTCTGTGTACAAAAAGCAGATTCTAGTCGAGTTGGAGTGACTGAGGCCATGGTGAAAAGCCGTGTTACCAGGAAAGAGCTATGGGCGGCTGGTACTGCTTTACAAGGGCTAAGCCGGAACACAAAGCTAATTCTTGATGGCTCGATAGGAGACCATCCGGCGGCAGGGCCAGGGACGAAACAGTATTTCTATGAATCAGCTGCAGGGCATATTGTCTCGACTGTAATGGGTGCTCATTCCACGGAGGGGACACGGAAGTTTGTGGTAGGTAATACCCCTGACTATGGTTCACCCCTGGAATCAAACTGGATGGGAGAGGTTTGCAAAGCAGCGGTTGGGATGGACAGATTAACCGCCAGCCGAATTGTTAAGTACTTGCTGGCGAAGTATGAAGATAAGCTGAAAAATGCGCCGGAAGGTCAGACTTTCCAGAAATTATACGACCAGCAGAAAATGGAGCCGCTACGAGGATATCAAATACTATATAGTGAGGTGAGGAAAGAATTGAAAGGCCTTGGATTAAATTTTAAGAGCCAGGAGAAATAATGGAAGTAGCTGATTTAACCTGGAAACAACAGGAGCTGTTGAATGCACTCAAAGAAGCCATCGTTGCCATAGACGAGGCGAAAGCAAAGCAGGTGGCGGAAGATATTATTGCTGCAGGAATAGATGCAAATCTCGCCATTAAGAGCTGTATAGCTACCGCAGCGATTGAGGTTGGACAGAAGTTCGACGACGGTGATTATTTTCTGCCGCACCTGGTTATGGCAGGAGATGTGATGGATATGGTTGGTGCTATCCTGGAAAAAAATATCCCGGTGGAACAGATTGTGAAGAAAAAGGTTATTGTAATTGCCACCGTGGAGGCAGATATGCACAGCGTAGGGAAAAACCTGGTGGCAACCATGTTAAAAGCTGCTGGTTTTGAAGTCCACGATTTAGGCGTCGATGTATCCAGTCTCTCAATTATTAAGAAGGCGAAGGAGGTAAAGGCTGATATGATTGCTCTGTCATCTTTGCTCACAACCACTATGCCTTATCAGCGAGAGGTGGTGGCTGATCTTAGCAGCATGGGTGTCAGGGACAATTTTAAGGTCATGATTGGAGGTGGCCCTGTAAGCAGGGCATACGCGGAGGAAATTGGAGCTAATGGCTATGGTAGCGATGCTAATGAAGCCGTTGAGGAAGCGAAAAGGCTTTTGCTGAATTAAGGTACCGTGTGAGGACTAAACAAGGCTATGATTACTTTATTCGAAATTGCAGAACGAACCCAGACCGGCGAGAAGGTTGAGGAGAAGAACTGGGACATGGAGTTCTACCGGACCATCTCAGCACTGGTAAAAAAATATGAGATTAAAGTTCCACAGGAGCGGTGTTTCATTAACAGGGATGATGAATTGCCAGAGAGGGCTTTTGAGGCAGCGCTCGAGTTCTTAGAGAAGATGGGGGTATATTGCATCACCACCCGCAGGCGGGTAAAGCTTAGCAGAGAGGAAATACTGACTGCAATACACGAAGCACCTACAGAGGTTCTTATGGGAGAAGGTCGTGACAGGAGGGTATGGAAACAGAGAAGCATAGAGGAAAAAGGGCAACTGAATATATGTCCTGGCCACCATACCCCTTTTACCGAGGATCTTGCAGGGCTGGTGGTGAGTAACTTTGCACGTATCCCTCGTGCAGATTTTATTGAAGGCTTTAACTTTTCCAAGGTTGATGGCCGTGTAATTATTGGTGCTCCAATGGAGGTATATGCTTCCAGGCGACAACTGGCATGGATGCGAGAAGGAGTGAGGAAGGCCGGAAGGCCAGGCATGGCTATTGTGTACTATCCAATCAATACGAGAGCGGAGGACTTAATCGGTATAATAGACCCGGAGCTTGGCTTGAGGAAGACGGATGGAATTCTACTCACCCTGTTACCAGACCTGAAGATGGAACAGGATATGCTGAGCGCTGCCATAGTCCACCAGGAATATGGATCATTCAAACTCAGTGGTAGTTTCTCCATCATAGGAGGATTCTGTGGTGGCATTGAAGGAGCTATCATCGAAGGGATTGTCAAGCCCATTGCCTGCATGGTTGTATACCGCGATTTCATTCACTATACCGGCGTAGAACATGTACATATGTTAAATGGGCGCCAGATGCTGATACCGGGGGTTAACTGGGCCAGGTCGGTGGTGAATCAGGCACTTAATAGATATTCGCATACCATTTGTATGAGATGGGTGATACCAACCTCCGGTATCGGCACTGAATTGAACCTGCTGGAGTGTGCCATGATGGCAATCGAGGCACCGATAAATGGTATGAACCTGTATGCTCCACGTCACTGTCGCACCTCTACGAATCGGGGACAAACGCCGCTTGAAGCAGAATGGATGATAGCAGTCTCGGATGCAGTCATTGCACAGGGCTATGATAGGCAAGGTGCTGACACAATCATTGCAAAGCTAGCGAAGAGGCTTGAAGGAGGGAAGCCAGTGGAAGGATACAGCATTACGGAATGTTATGACCTGGTACACCACAGGCCATTGCCTGACTTTGAAAAGGCATACCTTAGCGTGAAGCAGCAGCTAAGTGGTATGGGACTAAAGCTCCAATAAGCCGGCATGGACATTCCTCTTTGATGAATAGATTCGGGAGGGTTAACTATGGATAGAACAGAACTCGCTGGCAGGGTACAGACTGTGCTTGGCTTGATTTCACCGGATGAACTGGGGGTAACACTGCCTCATGAGCACCTTATTGATGACGGCTCGTGTTACTTTGTCGAACCTGACCATGCAAGTGATAGGGAGATGGCACATAAAGCGGTCTCTGTAGATATATTGTGGTGGCTGCGCTATCACTTTACCCAGAATATAGATGAGGTGATGTTGCGGGATGAGCGGCTGGCAATCGAAGAGGCAATGCGCTTTAAACTGGCGGGAGGAAATACCATTGTCGAGGTAACCAATGTTGGACTGGGTCGTGACCCGGCAGCGCTGGCACGTATCTCGCGAACAACAGGACTTCATGTGCTAATGGGCTCTGGTTATTACCTGGCAGTTTCCCATGGTCCTCAGATGGATGCTATGAGCGAGGATGAGATAGTCGACGAGATTATCAGGGACATAATGGAAGGGGTGGGCACTACAGGAATACGGGCAGGATTGATTGGAGAGATTGGCTGTTCCTGGCCTCTGCTTCCCAATGAACGTAAGTCGCTTTGTGCCGCCGGCCGTGCCCAGAAATTAACCGGTGCTACAATGCACGTACATCCGGGGCGTAATCAGCAAGCGCCGATGGAGGTAGTAGACATATTAGAGGATGTAGGTGCTGACCTTTCTCGTACAATTATTGACCATGTTGAGCGTACCTACCGCGACGTTCGTCAGACCATTGAGCTGGCAAAGACTGGCTGTTGTATTGAGTACGACCTGTTTGGACGTGAGGGCTACTATCCTATCAACCTTAACCTGCCTAACGATTCCCAGCGCATTAATGAGCTAATGCAGTTGATTGATGAAGGGTATCTTAATCAGCTTTTAATCTCTCACGATATCTGGACTAAAACGCAGTGCTGCAACTATGGTGGCTGGGGCTATGCTCATATTCTGAACAATGTGGTTCCTATCATGCTGGCAAAGGGAATGACTCGGGAGCAGATACGGACGATCATGGTGGACAACCCGCGCAGAATGTTCACCTTTGTGTAAGAGCCTTACTAAAGAGACATGACAAACTATCTGAAGAGTGGTCTTGCCTCTGGCATGGTGCTCAGGCTGTTACAGGAAGCATGGGGCACAGGTTCTCACGTCGAAGAGTATTTCCTGCTCTGCGGTATTGCCATTCCCATCAGAAACCCGAATGATAACAGTGACCTTTTGTTTTCCGCTGGGTGCAGTCCAGGTTACAGTGTCGCCACTACCAGATATACTTCCATTGCTGGTTGACCATTCATAATCGTATTCGCCGCTATCTTCAAGTACACACTCCAGCTCACAGCTCTTTCGCTGCAAGATGACATATTTCTTCGAAAACGGTTGTACCACGAAATATTGAGGATCATGTGGCGTGACAATTACATTCTCAATTACCGGAGGGGCAACAGAGAGTACTTTAATTTTAAGTGAGTCGCTTGCACTCTCACCCTGCTTATTGGATACTGTAACACTAATACGATAGCGGCCTGCCTTTGCAGGAGCAATCCACTTGATGTCTGA
>CAYVML010000070.1:2366-7744 GCA_964452475.1 uncultured Dehalococcoidales bacterium | reverse complement strand
GTAGTGCTGCGAACCAGTACCGGCGTATCAAATTGCTCGCTTATATCAAACGCCAGGCTCATGAAATCATAGGCTTCCTGGCTATCGCCTGGTTCCAGTACCGGAATCTTGGCTAGTTTGGCATAATAGCGGGTGTCCTGCTCATTCTGGGAGCTGTGCATTCCGGGATCATCAGCGACAATGAATACCAGTCCGGCGTTTATCCCGGTTGTGGAAGCTGCCATAAAAGGGTCGCTGGCTACATTTAGTCCCACGTGCTTCATAGATACCACAGAACGGGCACCACCATAGGCTGCCCCTAAGGCTACTTCTACTGCCACCTTTTCGTTGGTAGACCATTCAGCATAGACATCATCGAATCGTGAAATATTTGCCAGTATTTCAGTACTTGGAGTTCCCGGATAGGCAGTGGCGACCCGGACACCAGCGTGGTAAGCCCCAAGGGCTAAAGCTTCATTACCAGAGAGTAATTTCTTCACTATTGGGTAATCATTATAGCATAAGCATATTGCCATTTGGCAAAGCTTTTATATAAAGCCCTATATCTCCACTGCAGCTTTATTAAGGATTGCAGCCACAAAGCCCGGTGAGGCATTTACCACTGGCATGTATCGTTACTCAAGTTCCGCTTACATTTTACCATGCCGCAGAATGGAAATAAGCAACCAGAACCCCATTACGCCGGCTCCAATAAAACCAATTATTCCAATAAGGGGGATTCCCCTCCACATAGGCTGTGTTTTTGACAGGACGATAAGTGCAGAGCCTACAGTCAAAGCAGCCAGAACAATTGCAAGTGCGATACGGTTGCTGACCTGATCGCTTTTTTGTAAAACTGGCTCCAATCCCATATGCTTAAATTCTATCTTGATTTCCCCAAGTTTAATCTGCTCGATTATCTCTCTTATTTCATAGGGCAGGTCACGAGCCAGAAGAGCAAACTCTGAGGCTGATAAATAGACATCCCTTGCCAACCTGCGAGGGCTTAGACGATCCCTCAGCAGCTTCCTGGCAAATGGTTTTACACGGCTCATCATGTCAAAGTTTGGGTCTATGCCTCTACCCACTCCCTCAATGGTAATTAAGGCTTTTACCAATAAATACATGTCTGGCGGGAACTTCACTTTATAAGTAACAAATAATTCAAACAAACTGGTCAGCAGTTCGCCTATATTTATGTCTTTTAATGGCAGGTCATAATATTCGTCTACCAGGTCAGCCAATTCGTATTCCAACTTGTCATCGTTTTCAACATGCCTGTTCCCTGACAGTTGTAGAGTAGCTCTTACGATTCTCTTCACATCTCTATTATCAATTCCGATAATTATACTGTCAAGACATTCTCGCTGCCTGGATAACAGGCTTCCCATCATGCCGAAATCAAGAAAACAGATGATATTGTTATCTAGAACCATGATATTGCCCGCGTGCGGATCCGCATGAAAAAAACCATTTTCGAATACCTGTTTTAGGACTAGATCGGCGCCACGACTGGCAATTGTTTTGGGGTTATTACCTGCCTCTATAAGAGCATCGACATTGGAGATCTTAATACCGTTGACGAATTCCATGGTAAGGATTTTCCTGGTGGTGAGATCTCTATATACCTTTGGTACGTAGATAGTCGGGTCTTCCTGAAAGTTCCTGCTAAATCGACTAACATGCATAGCTTCTACAGTGAAGTCAATCTCTTTCTTGATGCTCCGTTCAAACTCTCTGATTATGCCCACGGGATTTATTATGTCCATCCCGTGGAGATGCTCCTCCATCAATGCAGCCATATGAAGCATTATTTCCACATCAATTTCTATTACCTGTTTTATGCCCGGGCGTTGTACTTTGATAACCACTTCCTCCCCACTCAGAAGTACGGCTTTGTGGACTTGTGCTATCGAGGCTGAAGCAATAGGGATGTCTGTGAATTCCTTGAAAAGAGATGGGATAGTTGCGCCGAGTTCTTCTTCAATCAGGCGTCTGGCTTCTGCTGTAGGAAAGGGAGGCACTAGGTCCTGCAATTTCTCAAGCTCAACAATAAGTTTTTGAGGCAACATATCTGGCCTGTTACTCATTATCTGACCAGCCTTGACAAAAGTTGGACCGAGTTCCTCCAGTGCTAATCGTACCCGTTCCCATCTGGAATAAGTTCCAATCTTTACATCAGGTTGCCTTTTGTGAAACTTCTTGCCCAAATCAACGTGCCCACGGATGTTCATGTTAGTGATTAAGTCTCCAAAACTGTGTTTCACCAGCACTATCACAATATCTCGATAACGCTTAATGTGCTTATAGGCGGAACCTATTGTTCTGATTTTGGGTGCCATTATTTCACGTCCATTTCATAGCACTTGATGGGAAACAGCCTAGCATCCCAACCATAACTCGATGCTATTCCACTTTTTGCATCTTTTCCAGTTCTTTAATCCGCTCCTCGAGTTTTTGCAGGTCTTTGCGGGATGGGCTATTCAATTTCTCCAGGGCATTATCCACAAACTTCTCAACCTGCTCCTTCAAGTTTTTCTTTGCCTCATCCGAATGCTTTAGCAGGTCCTCAGCCATCTTCTTGCCTTCCTCCTCGGAGAGATTATCCTCTTCCGCAATCTTATTAGCTACTTCCTCAATTTTATCCCTGGTCATAGCAGCAACTCCGATTCCTAGTAAAATACTTTTCCTCACTATATCTAACATCTTTTTTATCCTCCTTACTTTGGTAATCGCCTTCACGCTTTTAAACACAGTACTATAACCATTTTATATATGTAATTGCTAACCGTCAACCAGACAATCATAAAGAGGTATATATCTGAAATTATACAAAGAGCTAAAAAGTATAATGTTGGCTATGATTGACTTTGGGGAGTGCTCTAACTTTAGTAAAAAAAAGTGGAGACCAAAGAAATGAACAAGCAGACTGTTATCCTATTGGAGGTGAGGTGATACCCTGATTACTCTTATTATATTAAGGGTAGTTTTAGTCAAAATAGCTACGGAAAAGCCTGATTATTAAGGATATTTCAGCGGGTAACTTTTAATCAGGATGTCGAAACATGTGGTATTATGAATTAATGTATTGAAGAGGAGCACCTGACTTGAAAATACTCCTTGTTTATCCAAAGAATACTGATACTTTCTGGAGCTTCAAGCATGCCTTGAAATTCATTTCCAAGAGGGCGATTTTCCCTCCTCTGGGCTTATTAACCGTAGCAGCAATGCTTCCTTACGAGTGGGAGAAAAAGCTGGTAGATATGAACATCACCACTCTCAAAGATAAAGACATCAAGTGGGCGGATTATGTGTTTATCAGCGCTATGGTGGTGCAGCAGGATTCAACACGAGAAGTCGTCGACAGATGTAAGAAGCTAGGTATTAAAACTGTTGCCGGCGGGCCTCTTTTTAGGCCTGGATATGAAGAATTTAGTTTGGATGATGTAGATCATCTCATATTTTCAGAAGCCGAAAACATAATGCCGCGCTTTGTGGAAGATTTGAAGAACGGGACTGCGAAGCACCTGTATGCTGCTGAGGAATGGCCGGATATCAAAACCAGCCCTGTGCCATTATGGTCACTGGTGAACATGAAGAAATACCAATTTATGGGCATTCAGTATTCCCGAGGCTGCCCTTTTAACTGCGAATTCTGCGACATAGTGGTGATGAACGGTCATATACCGAGAACGAAAAGCAGTGATCAGGTGCTGGCCGAACTAAAAGCCATATATGACCAGGGCTGGCGAGGTGATGTCTTTTTCACCGATGATAACTTCATTGGCAATAAACGGAAATTGAAGGCAGAAATACTGCCGGCAATGGCACAATGGAGCAAAGATAAGAATTATCCCTTTTCATTCTTCACCGAAGTATCCATAAATCTTGCCGATGACGAGGAGCTGATGCAGGCTATGACAGAGGTGGGTTTTAACATGGTATTTGTTGGTATTGAAAGCCCGAACGAGGAAAGCCTGGTTGAGTGTAACAAGCTGCCAAACAAGGGTCGTGACCTGCTGGCATTGGTCAAGAAGCTTCAGAACCATGGTTTCCAGGTACAGGGAGGATTCATTGTCGGTTTTGACAGCGACCCGCTGTCGATATTCAGGAGCCAGATTAATTTCATCCAGAACAGTGGCATTGTAACCGCCATGGTAGGGGTATTAATGGCTCCTCCAAGGACAGCGCTCTATAAACGTCTGAAAAAAGAAAATCGCTTGCTGCCGGGCGGTTCTGGTGATAATACGGACGGGTCGACTAATTTCATTCCAAAGATGGGCCGCGAAAGGCTCACGAACGGCTACAGGCACATACTGAGCACCATCTATTCACCCAGGCAATACAACGAACGCATAAAAACCTTTCTGAGAGAGTATAAACCAAAAAGCCCGCGGAAAAGCTCTATCAGCGCCAGCTATATACGGGCACTGTTCAGGTCTATGTGGGTTATGGGCATCTGGGATAAAGGCAGGAGGTATTACTGGAGTCTGTTTATATGGACCTTACTGAATAAGCCCAGGCATTTCCCTCTATCGATAACCTTTGCTATTCAGGGATTACATTTCCGCAAGGTCGCTGAGAAAGTAATCGCTATTCCGGTTGAAGACTTCAACGAGCTATAGCAAGCAACATCGAAATGCTTCGGATTCCTACCTTCCCCATATATCCTTCCTGTCCTCTTTTAATGTCATTCCTGCGAAAGTAGGAACACCCCTCATATTGTTATCCTTGAGGGAGCAGCAGCGAACGAAGGATCTCCTCGCGGGCTAGTGCTTTCAATGAAAAGATGGTTTCCCGCTGGAAGAGGAAGTATGTCGGCGTGGGTATTGCAGAAGTAAGGAGGTTACGGGTATTGGAGGAGGTCAGTGATAAAACGAGTACGAAGCTTTAAACACTCCAGTTATTTTACAAGAGATAACTGCTTCTCATATCCGACTATTACCGTTCACCACCGCATACGTAAGGCCAAGTAAAGTCATCCCTGGATTTTATGACCAGTTCTCCTGAGTATCTCCTTTGCAGCTAATACTCCTGAAGCGGATGACTGTACTAAACCCCTGCTGACTCCTGCTCCATCGCCAACGAAATACATATTTCTAATCTCTGTCTCCATACAAGAGCTAAGCGTTGGACGGAAAGAATAGAACTTCACTTCTACCCCGTAAATCAGATTATCACCTGAAGCAATTCCAGGAACTAATTTATCCATGGCGTAAATCATTTCAATTATCCCGATAAGATGTCGATATGGCAAAGCAAAACTGAGGTCACCTGGAGTTGCATCTTTTAAAGTTAGCTGTACTGCGCCTTGCTCAATGTTATTCGGAGTGGAGCGATGGCCAGAAAGTAAATCTCCCAGACGCTGTACCAGCACCCCATTACCCAGCATGTTGGCC
>CAYVML010000070.1:0-2356 GCA_964452475.1 uncultured Dehalococcoidales bacterium | reverse complement strand
TAGCTAGATATTTACCATAGGCAATCGGTTCATGAAAAGGTTCAGTAAAATCAGTGCTCATTAATAAGGCAAAATTAGTATTTTGGGTTTTGCTGTTGGTATAGCTTTGCCCATTAACTGTGACCACTGGGTCAGGGCCTCCCGTAGTCTCTTTGATGACTTCCCCCTGTGGACACATACAAAATGTCCGTATTTGGTCTTTAAATGTGGGTGTCTCATAGTGTAGTTTCACTTCAAAAAACAGGTCAGTAAGACTCTTCAGTACTGTTGCTGGCACTTCTACTCTGACTCCCACGTCGACCGGATTATTTCCGATTGTTAGCTCTAGTTGTCTTGCCTGTGAAGCTAGCCAATCAGCTCCTTCTCTGCCAGGAGCTACAATAAGGTTGTTACAGTATAAAGTCTCTCCATCTGTAGTTTCTAGTCCCTTAACCAATCCATTAGCAACAATGAACTTGGCAGCTGTGACGTTAAGTCTAATTTCTGCCTTGTTCTTAATGTAGTGTCTCATTGACCTCAGTACTGAACGACACTGCTCAGTGCCCAGGTGTCGTATCGGAACCGGGATCAGTCGTAACCCAAAAGAAGACGCTTGTTTAGCTATTTTTTTAGCCTCAGTCTTTGGATCAAATACTTTTACCGTTGAGCCAAATCTCAGATATGTGCCATCAACGTATTTGATTAGACTTTCAGTTTTATCTTTTCCAAGCCATTCCTTAAGTCGCCCACCTATCTCAGCAGAGAGTGTTAATTTGCCATCACTAAAAGCGCCTGCTCCCCCTAAACCGCTGACAAGGCTAGATCGATCGTCAATGTCTTCGCCCTTCTCCAAGATTAATATATCTAGTTTCGATTCGCGGCATAGTTCCAATGCAGCAAAAAGACCGGCTGGACCAGCACCAACAATAATAACATCATAGTGTTTATTCATATTGTTTAATATGGCATTCTATAATTATCTTCTTTTAGCCGTCAATACAGCTTGATACCAAATATTATTAGTTCAAGAATAGCAGACTATCATCACACTGCAGAAGCTGTTGAAATGATTTAAGAAAGAATAACTTGGTTACGCGAGTAGATTAATTAAGCTCATTGAATATCACTTGTCAAAGTGGTACTCTAAAATTGATTTCACGTAGGTGTCTGTTATTGGTTCATGGGGAGGATAAAGTATTAATAAGGTCAATGTTCTGTTTCTCTGTACGGCAAATTCGGCTAGAAGCCAGATGTCAGAGGCTTTCCTCAGCTCTTATGCTGGTGATAAATACGAAGCCTACTCCGCTGGTCTTGACCTCAAGGGAATTCACCTTCTAACCAAGAGAGTTATGGATGAGATTGGCATTGACATCAGCAGTCAATACTCCAAAGCATTGAATAATTATATGGGCAGAATATATTTCGGATACCTCATCACGGTGTGTTCCATAGCTGAAGAGCGATATCCCACTGTATTTCCTGAAATGGGGCAAAGACTCCATTGGGACCTTGAAGACCCGGTCAAGGTTAGTGGCTCGGAAGAGGAAAAGTTAAACAAGTTCCGGGAGGTACGTGACTAAATTAAAAATAGAATCCAGGAATGGGTAGGCAGCCAAATCCAAGATACCGAGATGAACACATAGCCTTTTACGTGGGAAGAGCCATGAGATATAAAGAATCCGACACTTTAGATGATACACTAAGAAAGGTGCGAGAGATCTTTTCCTCCGGGGAGAATAGTCTCCGGACAATACTCTATAAAAACATTATCCTGAATGCCTTGGAGTGCCAGCGTGGGGAACTGGATGTTCTTGACCTTAAGATAATAGACCGTGCTGTGGCCGAATTTCAGCATGCTGCTTGTATTTTCAAATCCTATCGGTCGGTTCGCAAGGTATCAATCTTTGGCTCAGCCCGAGTGACAGAAGGTAATCCCTACTATCAGCTGGCCGTAAACTTCGGTCGTGCGGCAGTTGAGAAGAATTTTATGGTCATTACTGGAGCGGCTGAAGGTATAATGAGAGCTGGTATCGAAGGAGCAGGATCAGAGAATAGTTTTGGAGTCAACATACTGTTGCCGGCAGAACAGGCTCCAGCCAAGGTGATTCAAGACGACCCCAAACTTGTAACGTTTAAGTACTTTTTCACTCGCAAGGTATTCTTCGTCATGGAAGCTGATGCTATTGTGCTATTTCCTGGCGGTTTCGGCACGCACGACGAAGGATTTGAAGTATTAACGCTATTACAGACAGGTAAAGCTCCACCCATGCCTGTAGTTCTCATGGAACTGCCCGGAGAGCGATACTGGGAGGATTGGGACCAGTTCATCAGGCGACAACTATTGGCACGAGGGTTCATCTCCCCAGAAGACCTTTCG
>CAYVML010000069.1:6572-7758 GCA_964452475.1 uncultured Dehalococcoidales bacterium | reverse complement strand
TAGTTTTAATTCTGAATCGCCGATACTGACCTGGTTTTGGTAAGCCTCCCTCCAGTATAACCATGCTACCAACTGCATACGCCCCCTGAATATTAGAAATATCATAACATTCTATTCTGAATGGAATATCTGGCAGATTTAGCTTAGCTTTTAACTCTAATAATCCGGCTCGCAGTACCTCTTGCTTCGGTTGCTTAGCTTTCAGTAAAAGCAAACCGTTAGCAGCATTTCTCTCTACCATGCTAACTAATTGCTTCTTTACCCCACGACGCGGCACTTGAATTTTTACTTTACTTCCCTTACAACGTTTAAGCCAATCAACAAGCACACCTTGTTCATTTACAGGATGTTGTAGCAACAAAGCTGACGGCACATATGACGTAGAACTATAATACTGCTTAATGAAGCTAGTCATGACTTCGCTAGGAGTATCATCACGTATGCCATCCATTATAAAGTGCTCATGGCCGACAAGTTTATCTCTGCGTATGGAAAAAAGCTCCACATAGGCTTGTTCTTCATTCTGTGCCAGGGCGATGGCATCTTGCTCTCCCTTTAACTCAATAGCAATTTTTTGTCCTTCAATGACTTTTTGTGCGGCCTTAATTTGATCGCGGAGTGAAGCGGCTTTCTCAAACTCTAGCTTTTCAGTAGCAGTTTTCATCTTACTGTATAGCATTTGTAGCACTAATTCCTGTTTGCCCTCTAGAAAAAGAATAACCTGGTTAATAACTTCCCGGTACTCTTCTTTGCTTACTGCTCCGATACAAGGACCAAGACATTGATGAATGTAATATTCTAGACAAGGTTTTTTAGATTTGCCGTCAATATACTTCGAACAAGAACGGAAAAGGAAAATTCTCTTTATCATCCTCAGCGTTTTTCGTACAGATCCAGCGCTCGCAAAAGGACCAAAATATTTTGCCCCTTTTTCCGTGGTACGTCGAGTTATATATACACCTGGCCAATCTTCATTAATACTGATCTTAAGGTAAGGAAAAGTCTTATCATCTTTTAACCTTACATTGTATCGAGGGTGAAATTTTTTTATAAGGGTGCATTCAAGTATTAGAGCTTCTTGTTCAGAAGTGGTCACAATATATTCAAGATTGCATATCCTCGATGCAAGGTGCCTTGTTTTTAAAGATAGATTTCCAGAAGTACTGAAATAGCTTTTTACTCGCTG
>CAYVML010000069.1:0-6562 GCA_964452475.1 uncultured Dehalococcoidales bacterium | reverse complement strand
TAGATTAGCAGCTTTACCTACGTATATAACCGTTTCCTTTATATCTTTGAAGAGATAAACTCCTGGACTGGCAGGTATCCCTTTTAGCTGTCGCTCTAATTGAGTTTTCACAGCAAATTTATTGTAACAGGAAGCATTATTATGAGCAAAAATAGTCCAGGTTATGCTAAAATTGTTGACAGTGAAGGAAGATGTTAAGGCCTACCTTAAGTATCTAGCTAGTGAGAAAAACTGCTCAGAAAATACTCTAGCTGCTTACCGTAATGATTTGAATCAGTTGCTGGCTTTTACCGAAGCGGCAGGAACAGTTTTATTGGATAGTAATTTTCTACGTAACTACCTCCTTTACCTAAAAAGTAAAAGCTATTCATCAGCCACCACAGCTCGGAAGATAGCCTCGGCTAAGTCATTCTTCAAGTTTATGACTGATTCCGGCCGAATAAAAGAAAATCCGGCTCAGAATCTGGTTTCTCCCAAAGTGAATAAACAGCTTCCTAAATTCCTCTCTACTTCAGAATATCAGCTACTGTTAGCTGAACCTACCAAATTAGATACACCTGAAGCCAGTAGAGATGTAATCATGCTGGAAGTCCTATACGCAACAGGATTGCGAGTTAGTGAATTAGTTTCTTTAGACGTAAAGAATGTAAATTTAGAACAATCCTTTATAAACTTAGAGCATAATGGTACAAGAAGACGTGTTTCACTTGACGGCTATGTTTGCCAGCTATTAAAAATTTTTATTGCTAATGCCAGGTTTGATTTATTATATAACGAAGAAGAACAAGCATTGTTTCTTAACCGTCGGGGTGGTAGACTCACTCGTCAAGGATTTTGGCAGATTATTAAGAATTATGCTAACAGAGCAGGACTTAATACAAAGGTCACTCCTCATACCTTGCGCCATAGCTTTGCCACACGTAAATTACAAAGTGGCCTGGACCTTCGAACCGTGCAGAAAGCACTGGGACATGCTTATATCTCTAGTACCAGAATTTATAAACAGCAAGCACATTCATTAAGGTAGGTAATATATGTCTAAGAAATCACGTAACTATAAATCGAAGCGCAGACGGGCAAACATGACTAAAATACAGCAAGATTCCTTGCCTCCATCATCTACTTTGACCTCCGTTTCTAAGCAACAAGCAACTGGCAACAATACATCTCAAGTTCAAAGTCCTAATAATCATTATCAATACCTGATCCCCGAACTGCGCCGAATTGGCATTCTTTCTGGAGTGATAGTTCTGGTTCTAATAGTGCTCTCCTTTATTCTTGGCTGAAATTCCTTATAAATAACATAGGAATGGACCTGCAAGAGGCTCGTACACGATTATTTAAGCACCTTGATTGGGAAATTAAGGATAAGAAAGTCATAGGTGCTATGAAACGGGTACTTAGAGAAAAATTTGTCCTCCCGGAGTATTATCATGCCGCTTATGATGATAGGCCTCTTAGTATCGGGTTTGGTCAAACTATTTCCCAGCCTTTCATAGTTGCTCTGATGCTGCAAGCTTTAGAGCTTAAGGGCAATGAGAAAGTACTGGAAGTTGGCACGGGAAGCGGTTATGTAGCTGCAATACTGGCTGAACTAAGTAGTAAAGTAATCACTGTTGAGTGTATCCCTGAGCTGGTTAATTCTACCAGCCTGCTATTGAAAAATCTTGGTTATCAAAATATCGAGGTATATCTCTCCGATAAGACTCTTGGCTGGTTGAATGAAGCACCCTATGACGCTATTATTGTTTCAGCAGGAGCTCCTTCTGTTCCCCGAATTTTATTTGGACAATTATCATGGGGTGGTCGTTTAATTATTCCTGTTGGGTCACGCTGGGAACAAAGACTACTTAAGGTCAGTCGAAACAAAGAAGGCGAAACAATTGAAGATTTAGGTGCTTGTTACTTTGTTCCCCTTATAGGTAAGGATGCCTGGGAAATATAAACTTACTTCTACTTAGTTCTCATATTCAAAAAGTCCACAATACGAATATTATATTCTTTATTTAAAAATTAAATAGAAGATAAACTAAGAATGCCCTCAAGGGGATTCGAACCCCTGATCTTCAGCTTGAAAGGCTGACGTCCTTGGCCTCTAGACGATGAGGGCATGTGATGATTTATTTTAAAATTCTAAGGGTAAATAGCCAGGGTTTCAAGTCCAGTTGTCTCAGCTAGATTGAACATTAAATTCATGTTTTGAATAGCCTGTCCGGCCCCACCTTTTACCAAATTGTCGATACATGAGATAGCTATGAGTGTACTATTTATTACATCAACTGTGGTATATACAAGGCATATATTACTCCCAAGCACATACTTGGTATCAGGTGGCTTACTTGTTATCTGAACAAAAGGAGAGTTTTTATAGTATTCACTATAAACATGCCGTATCTTCTCATTAACTCCGCTACCTTTAAGCTGGTTATTATCCTTTAACTTAGCATAGCAAGAACTCAGTATGCCTCGTGTCATTGGCACCAGATGTGGTACAAATGTTATAGCTAACTGCAGTCCAGCATTAAGCAAACCAAGTTCTTGTTTTATTTCGGGTTGATGTCGATGTCCCTCCAGAGAATATGCAGATATACTCTCATTAACTTCCGAGTAATGGGTTCTTAGGCTAAGAGTTCTACCAGCACCAGAAACTCCTGATTTGCTATCGATTATTATATCAGGTATGTCGGGATTGATAAGACCTGCCTTTACTGCAGGTGCTAGAGCCAGAATAGCGCTGGTACTGTAACAGCCAGGATTCGCAACCAGTGAGGCGGAAATGATATCACTCCGATGCAATTCAGGTAGCCCGTAAACTGAACTATCAAGTAAGTCAGGCGCGGGATGTTCGAAGCCATACCACCTTGGGTATTCACTCACATCTTTTAACCTGAAGTCAGCGCTTACATCTATAACTCGAATCCCCATTTTTAGCAAATCAGGTACTATATCAACACTCGCTTTATGAGGCATCGCAACAAAGGCAATATCGATGTCTTTATCAACTTCAGCTTCAATTGTAAGCCCTGTTCTATCCAGATTAGGAAATACCTCCCCCAGTCGCTGGCCTGCCAGACTCCGACCGGTTACAGATTGCAGCTCTACCTGAGGATGCTGATACAATAATCGAGCAAGCTCAGCTCCAATATATCCTGTGACGTTGATAATTCCTGCTTTTATTTGTAACATCAAAAACAACTTATGTTATACTACCTAACGCGTGTTGGTCAATGAAGCAAAGCTGTATAGACATTATTGGAAATACCTGATTAAATACCTCTGAAACGTTCCAACAAAGACTATTTGCTGTAAGGAGATGCGATGCCTAAGCCCAAGATTTATTTTATAGATGTTACCAATCGCGATGGTGTCCAAACCGCATATCTTGGCCTTTCCAAGTTAGAAAAGACCATGATAAATATATATCTCAATGATATGGGAGTTTTTCAATCTGAATTTGGGTTCCCTACTACAAGACATGAAACTCTTTATCTTCAGTCCAATTTGGAACTAGCCGAGAAAGGTATTTTAAAGCCCATTCGTTTAAGCGGATGGGTAAGAGCCACTACAGGTGATGTAGAGACTAGCTTTCAACTGGTCCCAAATATCAAGCATCTTAACCTATCGATATCTACTTCAAACCAGATGATTAATGGCAAATTTAAAGGGAAGAAGAGCAAAACCGATATCTTAATGATGATGGTTGACGCACTTGAGACTGCCCGAACACTTGGAGTAGAGAGTATTGGAGTTAATGCAGAAGATTCATCTCGTACAGATATGGATTTCCTTATTGAATTTGCAGCGGCAGCGAGAGACCACGGTGCCAACCGCTTCAGATATTGCGATACCCTTGGTTATGACAATCCATTTACTATTTATAAAGCTATTAAAACTTTAGCTGAGAATGTAGATATTCCAATAGGTATCCACTGCCACAACGATCTTGGAATGGCCGTTGCAAATTCCGTTGCTGCAGCTATGGCTGCTATAGATGCAGGGCAAGATGCTTACATTAATACCACAATCAATGGAATAGGAGAGAGAACGGGTAATGCTGATCTCGTATCAACGGTATTGGCAATTACCAAGTCGAAAGACTTTTCAGAACAATATCAATTAGGTAAACCAATAACTCTAACCAAAGCCTGGAGAATGGCAAAATTTGCTGCATACGCTTTCGGAGTACCCATCCCGATAAACCAACCCGGCGTTGGTGGCAACGTTTTTTCCCATGCGTCAGGTATTCATGCTGATGGAGTTTTAAAGGACCCACATAATTATGAGCTGTATAGCTTCACAGAGTTGGGTAGAGGAGAACCAGAGCTTGTGGAAACTGGTACTCGAATATGCTCTGGTGAGTATAGTGGAGTCTCTGGCTTCAGACATATCATGGGGGAAATGGAAGTATCGTTCAAGGATGCTGACGAAGCACGTGAAATACTTGAGTTGGTAAGATATGCCAATGTTGAGGCTCAGAAACCTCTTGTACAAGAAGAACTACTCTTTATAGCTAAATATCCACAGATTTCTAAGCAACTGCTTACATTAAAACCATTGGATTACTGATTCTCTAAAGGATGTTACATCGCTACATGTATCATTGGTGGCGATTTTTCAAATGAAACATCCTTTCATTCGGAGATGCGAGGAGTCATATGAAGAAATTAATCAATAATCCTGAAGATGTTATACGTGAGAGCCTTGAGGGCATGGCACTGGCTCACAGTCGCATTATTAAAGTAAACTTTAATCCCGCCTTCGTATACCGTTCTGATGCTCCTGTAAAAGACAAAGTTGCTATTGTCTCTGGTGGAGGCAGCGGGCACGAGCCTATGCATATTGGCTATGTCGGTAAAGGTATGCTGGATGCCGCCTGCCCAGGTGAGGTTTTCACTTCATCGACACCTGACCAGATGCTTGAAGCAGCTAGAACAGTAGACAGTGGCGCTGGTATTCTTAATATCGTGAAGAACTACAGTGGAGACGTCATGAATTTCGAGATGGCAGCTGAAATAGCTTCATCAGAAGGTATACATGTGGCCAATATCGTCATTGACGATGATGTTGCCGTGAAGGATAGCTCATTTACTCAAGGTCGGCGTGGAGTAGGCACTACTGTGCTTGCTGAAAAAATTTGTGGCGCTGCTGCTGAAAGCGGCTATGATCTAAAGCATGTTACAGATTTGTGCCGCAGAGTCAACACAGCAGGGCGAAGCATGGGGATAGCCCTGACCTCCTGCACCATTCCTGCAAGGGGCAAGCCTACCTTTGAGCTAGGTGAAGAGGCTATGGAGGTTGGCATTGGCATTCATGGTGAGCCAGGGCGATATCGTAAACCGCTTGTTCGAGCTGATGAGATAACAGAAATGCTGGCACTCTCTATAATCGAAGATAAGCCTTACACGCGCTACCTCCGGGAGTGGGATGAGGTAAATAATGAGTGGGTTGATGTTGAACTTACCAATCCTCAATACATGCCAGGCGACCGGGTGCTTGCCTTTGTTAATGGCATGGGTGGTACTCCAATTTCGGAATTATATATCATCTACCGAAAGCTGGCAGAGATATGCCAGAAGAAAGAGTTGAAAATTGTTCGAAACCTTGTGGGCTCATACATTACTTCTCTGGAAATGCAGGGGTGTTCTATTACGCTGCTTAGAATGGACGATGAAATGATTCAACTATGGGACGCGCCTGTTTGTACCCCTTCCCTGCGCTGGGGCATATAAGATGCTAACCAGAGAACAGGTTATCAGCTGGCTTTATAAAGCAGGGAAGAGCCTTGAAGAAAACAAGGAGATTCTAAATCAGCTCGATGCAGCCATCGGTGACGCCGAACATGGGATTAATATGGACAGGGGTTTTCAGAAAGTAATTAGCCAGCTGTCTTCCAGTGCGGATAAAGATATAGAAGGCATTTTCAAAAGCACAGGGATGTCCCTTATCTCGTCTGTGGGCGGAGCAAGCGGACAATTGTATGGTAGCTTTTTTCTTAAGGCAGCAGCAGCAGCTCCAGGAAAGCAGGAACTAGATGAAAGTGAACTGCTCGCCGTTCTTAGAGCGGGACTAAAAGGAGTTATTGACAGAGGTAAAGCCCAGCAAGGTGATAAGACAATGATAGATGCTCTTATTCCGAGCGTGGAGGCTTTTGGAAATGTGATTCGGAAGGGGAATAGCATGGCTGAAGCTTTAGAACAAGCTGTGACCGCTGCCGAGAAAGGCATGGAAGATACAATCTCCATGGTTGCCAGAAGAGGGCGGGCTAGCTATCTAGGAGAAAGAAGTATTGGACACCAGGATCCAGGAGCAACTTCTATGTACCTCATCTTGAAAGCTCTGTACGATTCCATTGTATAAGCCTATATAAATTAACCACTTCACTTCTTAATCAACCTGAGCAGACTATTATTTACTCAGTTTAGTCCTTTTGACAGGCATGGTTTTTTAAGCTTAAAATAGCTTTGATTGCTGCGGGTGTAACTCAGTGGTAGAGTGCTTGCTTCCCAAGCAAGGTGTCGCGAGTTCGAATCTCGTCACCCGCTCCATCAGCTATCTTTAGTTA
>CAYVML010000068.1:6341-7761 GCA_964452475.1 uncultured Dehalococcoidales bacterium | reverse complement strand
GTTACTATCTTACGATTATCAAACCCAATGCCAAAGGAGAGGGCAAGAGATTCGGTAGCTTTGATGAGGCTAAGTTGGCTTATGAGTTGAATATAATTGACCTTGGTGCAGAAATTGAAGTTCGTGATTCCAAGGATACTAGCAATCGCATAAAGACTACAGTGGGGCGGATTTTGTTTAATGATGTTTTGCCTCCGCAGCTTCGCTTTCATAATGAGGTGGTAGATAAATCCGCTATAAGGTCACTAGTGTCTGACTGTATCGACCTGCTGGGGAACGAAGCCACAGCCGGTGTACTTGATGGCCTGAAAGAATTAGGTTTTGATTATGCCACAAAATCGGGAATTTCGATGGCCATGAACGATATAGAAGAGCCACCAGCGAAGGTTAAGATCCTCGAAGAGGCTGATAAACAGGTCAACGTTATCGAAGGTCAATACAATCAGGGCTGGATTACTGATGATGAGCGCTATGAAAATACAGTAGAGGTATGGCTAGAAGCCACAGATAAAATCTCTGGAGATATTCAGCAATCCTGGGATCCTTCTGGAGGGATTTCAATGATGGCTACATCAGGGGCCAAGGGTAATATCTCTCAGATTACGCAGATGGTAGGAATGCGTGGTTTGATGACTGATCCATCAGGGAAGATAATAGATTTTCCTATAAAATCAAGTTTCCGCGATGGACTTTCCCCAATGGAATATTTTATTTCCACTCATGGTGCGCGTAAAGGGTTAGCCGATACTGCCTTGAGAACATCGGATAGTGGCTACCTTACCAGACGCCTCATAGATGTGGCTCAAGATGTTATGGTAACAGAAGAGGACTGTGGTGTAACTGATGGTATCTGGATATCTCGGGATGATGAAACCAGCTATTTGCCTTCGTTTGGTGAGCGAATTGTTGGCTATCTAGCGGCGGCAGATATTGTTGCCCCTGATACCGGTAAGGTCCTAGTTTTGCGTAATGAAGAGGTCAGTGAAGAAAAAGTGAGACAGATTATTGAGGCTGGTGTCACTCGAGTCTATGTACGATCGCCTCTTAGCTGTCATGCTCGTTATGGTGTTTGCCAATATTGCTATGGTAGAGATCTGGCGAGCAGATATCTAGTAAAGCCTGGCGCCGCAGTAGGTATCGTTGCTGCTCAGAGTATTGGAGAACCAGGTACTCAGCTTACTCTACGTACTTTCCACACTGGCGGAGTAGTTGGTAGTGATATTACAACAGGGCTTCCACGTGTAGCTGAACTTCTGGAGGCAAGAATGCCAAAAGGGAGAGCGATTATCTCTGATGTTGGTGGTACTGTCTCAGTTGATGAAGTAGAGGAAGGGGTGGTAGTGAAAATTACCCACTCTGAAATTCATAGGGAAGAGTATGAGCTATTACCAGGAATGGAAACCGTTGTAAGCGAGGGACA
>CAYVML010000068.1:0-6331 GCA_964452475.1 uncultured Dehalococcoidales bacterium | reverse complement strand
TTTTTGAGATAATTTACATATTAACTGTTTTGTCCATCTTCTTCTGAAGAAGTGAAAGAGAAGCTACCGGTTGAGGGGACTGCTTCTCAGGCTGCTGTATTGTCCAGGATTGCTGGCGAAGTCTCATTCGAAGAGGATAAACTAAATATTAAATACGTGGATACGGACGAAAAGGAGTATTTCGTTCCGCAAGGGATACATCTTATAGTGAAACCAGGTAATGTAATAGAAGCAGGACAACAAATTACCGAAGGAGTCCTTGCTCCACAAGATATTTTACAGGTAGTAGGGAAAGAGGCGGTTGAGAGGTATTTGGTTGACGAAGTGCAGAAGGTGTATCGCTCACAGGGAGTTAGTATACATGACAAGCATATTTCGGTAATCGTTCGTCAGATGTTGCGGAAAGTTACAATTACCAGCTCAGGTGATACACAACTTCTGCCTGGAGAATTGGTTGAACGCTTGAATTATGAAGATATAAATGCCAGAGTGATGGCTGAAGGAGGCGAACCGGCAAGCGCTCAGCCAGTTCTTCTGGGAATAAGCAGGGCGAGCTTGAATAAGGAGAGCTGGTTGGCCTCTGCTTCATTTCAAGAGACTGGTCGTGTGCTTGTAGATGCCGCGACGAAAGGGAAGACTACCCAACTTCTTGGTCTTAAGGAAAACGTTATCCTTGGAAAACTTATCCCCTCTCGGGTGTTAACTGATGAGGATTTAGCTGAACTAAGGCCACAACTACAACCTTTGGTAAGCGAAGAAGTGGGAGAAGTATCTCCACAGTTAATTGAAGAAGCTATCTCAGCACCTGCAGAGGAAGGATGATATGTCAGGAGGTTGGGAGGTGACCTCTAATCCAGCATCTCTGACTCAGAAGCGTGTGATCTCAGGAAAAAAGGCGGTTGAAGATGTCCCCGTTGATCTGAACCTCCGCCCAAAACATCTTAACGAGTTTATAGGACAGGAAAAACTCAAGGACAATTTAAAGATAGCCATTATGGCTAGCCAGAAAAGACAGGAACCCTTAGATCATGTTCTCCTCTATGGCCCTCCTGGTTTGGGTAAAACAACATTAGCGCATATTATTGCTGCTGAGATGGCTGAAAATATTAAAGTTAGCTCAGGGCCAGCGGTTGAACGCCCTGGAGACCTAGCGGCCCTTCTTTCTAATTTACACCAGGGAGAAGTACTTTTTATTGATGAGGTTCACCGGCTTAGTCATACGGTTGAAGAAAAACTATATCCAGCAATGGAGGATTTCGTATTTGATATCTTTTTAGGGAAGGGGCCTGCGGCTAGAAGTCTACAGTTAAGTTTGCCGCATTTTACCTTAATTGGTGCTACTACACGCTTTGCTTTAATCAGCCCTCCACTTCGGGATAGATTTGGAGCAACGTACCACCTCGATTTCTATAATGAGAAAAACATGCTTGAGATTTTAGAACGGTCTTCAGCTATTCTTAAAGTCAAAGCAGAAAGCAAAGGTCTTTCGCAGATTGCCAAACGAGCTCGAGGTACTCCAAGGGTAGCTAACCGTCTACTAAAGCGGTTAAGAGACTATGCACAAATCAAAGCGGAAGGCGTGATTACCGAGGAGGTCGCTTTGGCGGGGCTTTTAATGCTGGAAGTTGACTCTGTGGGGTTAGATGAAGTTGATCACCGAGTACTACATGCCATAATTGATAAATTCGATGGTGGACCAGTGGGGTTGGATACGCTTGCTGCTTCTATAAATGAGGATGCTGATACTATTATGGATGTTTATGAACCTTATCTTCTGCAACTGGGGTTCCTGGAGCGTAGCCCCCGTGGGAGGATGGCTACCAGACGTGCATATGAACATCTGGAGTTATCATATAAAGGTGGACGTCGTCTTCAACCGAATTTGTGGAATCAGGCATAGAACTAACTTTTCAAAAGTATAAAAAATGACAAGATTGGAGGATTTTACTGCTTTAATCAAACAGACTGAGACTATGCAGGCTCTCATGCAGAGCCTGGTGGAAGAGCCAGTAAAGCTACTCAGTACCATCTGTCGGGAGTATGAGATGTCTAACAACCCGGTCCCTGACCATCATTTTAACCTGACTGGATATTTTAGTGAAGCAGTACTTAGGACTCTTCTGTCGGCGAATTTGATAATCAGAGAAACAGGAGGCAGTATCTCTCTCTATGTCTACAAGCCAACTGAGGAAGGTCTCAAGTATTACCGGGATATGCTTGAGGAGAAAAAGGATGGGGTATAAGCTTATTGATACACATGCTCACTTGGATGAGCTGGAAAACGTTGATCTGGCATTTGAGGAAGCGTGGGAGAAGGACATTGTTGCTATTGTTGCAGTTGGCTCAGGTTATGAATCTAATAATAAGATATTAGAACTATCACAAAAATATCATTCATTTGTCTTCCCTGCTCTAGGTTTGCATCCTTGGCAACTGACTGAACTAAGGCCTTCCGAAGTTGATAATACATTAAATTTTATTGAACAGAATATTGCGACGGCAGTTGCTATTGGCGAAATAGGGTTAGATTATCACAAACGACTGGTAGAGGCAGCCCCAAAAGAATTGCAGAAAGAAGTCTTATTGCGACTCCTTACGCTAGCCAAGCGTCATGACAAGCCAGTTATAATCCATAGCAGATATGCCTGGAAGGATGCCTTTCTTATGGCCAGTGAGGTTGATGTGGGCAAAGCAGTATTCCACTGGTTTACTGGCTTTTCCAGTGTCCTTAACAGTATTATCAGCAGTGGATATTTCATCTCTGCCACACCGGCTGCGGAGTATCACGAGGAGCATAGAAGGGCAGTCAGGGCAGTACCGATGGGGCAACTGCTTCTAGAGACGGATAGCCCTGTTACTTATGGAAGGGAAGCACGATACAGAGCAAGTCCTGCAGATGTAGTGAAGAGTTTAAGGGCGGCAACTCAGCTAAAAGGGATTAATCAGGCAATAATTGCTGAGAAAACGACCCAAAATGCGATAGCCCTCTTCTCTCTAAAGGGAATAAATACAATTATGGAGGTAGAAGAAAACAAATGTCATTAAATATAGTGGGTGAGGACAACTTTAAGAAAGATGTATTAGAAGCGGGGGTACCTACTTTAGTAGATTTCTGGGCAGAGTGGTGTGCCCCTTGTCGATTAGTTGCTCCTATACTGGCCGAATTAGAGAAAGAGTATGATGGCAATATTAGATTGGCTGAAATTAATGTGGAAGAGAATAATGCTCTGGCTGTTAAATATGGGATTGCTGCAATTCCTGCCCTGCTTATATTCAAGGATGGCCAACCTGTCAAGCAAGTTATAGGGTTGAGAGCTAAAAAAGAACTTAAAAAAATGCTGGATGAAGTGTTAGACAGTTAAAATCCATGTTAAATCAATTGCCCGGTTTGGGGTGTTATAAACAGCGGGAATTGTCTTATTAAGAATGTTGCCAATGATGACTGCGAGATAAGTCCTTCCGTCCCTGGTATTTTACTGATGGCAGCCAAAAAGGCGATGCATAATACCAGGCCTATTCCTACTCCAAGAATAAAACCAATTGCCCTATCCACCCAGCCTAGCATTACAGCATGGATTAATTGTGTTATGAGTTGACTGATAATAGCGGATACAATTAATGTGACTATTACGATGATGGCATAAGCCGCAATGATTGACCAGATAGCACCTTCTGGAGAGAGTATACTGGAAACTACTTTGTACCAGTGCCCTGCTAGAATTATACCTCCAATCAATCCTGCAATGCCGAATATAGCTTTAGTTGCCCCTTTCCACAAACCAAGCATCCCTAGGGAAAGTGTAGTTACTATAATTACTATATCAAGCCAGTTCATATTACAATATATCCTGAATTATAGCTGTAATAGTCATCTCTAGACATAACGCAAGGACGAGTTGTAACTACCTGCATATTATCGTTTACAAATATTAATTTGATTTATAGTATGAGGTCAATATCTTTATACCGTAATGTAATATTTACAGTTACTCATCTGATTTCCATGTAATGGATTCACTGTTCAACGAAAAAGACTAATCTCCGTTTTTCCGGGATTTAGGTTTTCCAAAGAGGATAACCGAAAGATTCTGGTATTTACTTATCAGTAGCTGCCCTAATTAGGTAGTTCTACCACGCCAGGTACTAAGGCGTCTCAGTGCATTGAGTTTTTCTTTATCTCCAATTTTAACTTTCTCCATCGTTTGAGTCAGAAACTGAATGCTGGCATCATAATTTTTACGGTCGACAGGGTAGGGGAAACCGTCTTTGCCCCCATGTGCGAAGCTATAGCTTGCTGGATCACGTAAGCTAACAGGAATATCATATATTAACTCTGATATCAGGCTTAAAGCACGAAGTGTCTTTGCCCCAATGCCTTTTAATGCTAGTAGCGATTCGAAGTTCTTTGGTTTGTGTTCATATATACTGAGAAAATTCTTATTTAGTCTTTCAGGACAGATATCGTCCAGACTTATATAATGGCGCTGTGGTAAATTTAATGTCTTCAGTTTATTGAGCTGGCTAATAATTTTCTCTGTCTTTTCGTCGCTGGCGATACTGGTTATGGTGTCTCTTGCCGCTGCGCTCTCTAAAGCCACTAGGTTTAATACGTTACCTTTGTGTTGAGAACAAATTGCTGACTCTGGTTCGCAAACGAAGTTGCTAACTTTCTCGCTCACCCAGTGATAACGTCGCGCATATCGGTTGGTCTTGTTCATTCCTTGTTGGACGACTGCCCATAAGCCTTCTTTGGTAAAGAAGAAAGTGTGTTGGTAGAGCTGGTAGCCGTCCTGCAGAGCGGTATTATCCACTTTAGCTGACATACGACTGGCATATACAAGGGATGATGGGGCTACTTTAAGCAGATGCGCACAGCTCTCTATTTCGGATGGTGTTTTACGTGATGTCTTACCCTTACCACCGGCAGCGAAGAAGTTGAGTTCTGTTTCAATACCTTTTATTCCTTCTTTCACAGCGCCACAGACGGTAGTAGTAACCCCGCTGGAATGCCAGTCGAAGCCCAGTACACAACCGAAAGCCTGAAACCAGAATGGGTCAGCAAAACGTTGGAGCATCTCCTCTGCCCCAAACTCATCAATAGTTATAATGACGATTTCTCTGGCTAACTTTGTCATTCGTTCAAAGAGCCAGCGGGGAGCTTTACCGTAGTGCAATGGTAGATTGGCGATCCCTATTCTCTGTCCATAGCTAGACATCATTCAATCCCGAACATTATACAACAGTATTCTTTAAAGTATTCCTCGCGGGGCAATGATAAACCCGTAATATATATGTAGTCGTTAAGAAGATAATATTGTTGGTGAGCCCTACACACCTTATTGAGCATTACAACCAGAGCTTCCAGATGGAATATTTTAACTGGCTATCGTGAAGGAGGTTCATAATATTTCAGGAAGTGATGTTAAATAGAACCAAAGCGCCGCTTGCGGTGCTGATAATCAGTAAGCGCTTTTTGAATTTCTTTTTGCTTGAAATCGGGCCATAATACTGGGGTGAAGTATAGTTCGCTATAGGCAGCTTGCCATAAGAGAAAATTACTCAGCCGAATTTCGCCTCCAGTGCGTATCATTAAATCGGGGTTGGGAAGGCCAGAGGTATATAGGTATTGGCTGAATTTAGTTTCATCTAGTGTGTCAGTGGGAATACCAGCATCAACAATACCTCTGGCTGCCTGGACGATTTCATCGCGTCCGCCATAATCAAAGGCAATGCAAAGGGTAAAGGCAGAATTATTCCTGGTTAATGCTATTGCTGCCGATAGCTTCTGCTGTAACATCTCAGGTAAATTATCCATCTTACCGAGGTGTAATAATCTGACGTTTTCTTGATTAAAGCGTCTGACCTCACTATCGATTTTTTGTGCCAGAAGGCTGATTAACCCGGTAACCTCTATCTTGGGGCGATTCCAATTCTCAGTAGAGAAGGCATACAGGGTAAGATATTTTACTTTACAATCGATAAGGAACTTGACAGTTGGATAAATATTATTCCCCCCAGCCTGATGCCCTGCAAGCCTGGGTAACCCACGTTTCTTTGCCCACCTTCCATTCCCATCCATAATAATGGCAATATGTTGTGGATAGCTTAACTGATTCAATAGTCCTCTCCTTGGCGGAAAAGATTAGTGATTTCTCGCAGTGGATAGCTTAAGCCATACTTCAATCCAGAAAGAAATAATCGGCTGTGCCAATCAAAGGAGAAATCAGGCGAATTGAGCAGAGTAGTTGACATGCCTGTTGAAGTTAATAGATTGAGCAGTTTTTCAATGTGTGCGTCGTTTAATTTGCTGTAAATCCATCTCACCCAGCGG
>CAYVML010000067.1:0-7767 GCA_964452475.1 uncultured Dehalococcoidales bacterium | reverse complement strand
AGGATACTGCCACTGAATGATGGGCGAATCTGAATTAAATTTCCGTCATCTTCTATGTTAAGGTCGATACAATCCGCCGTAAGCCCTGTTCCCAGAGCCACAGCTAATCTAGGAGCGAGCGATCGGCCCAGGTGGCTAGCTCCTAGAAGTAGAAGACCCGGGTTCAGATCCTTTGCCAGACGTACAAGATTATTTTTATAATTTATTACATCAAAGTCCTTAAGTGAGGGGTGTTGGTACACGAATACTTTATCAGCTCCATAGTAAATCAACTCATTGGCTTCTTCCTCAACTTTGTTACCCAATAGAACAGCGAAAACCTTGGTACCAGTTTTCGCCGCTATTTCATTCCCCTTTCCTAATAATTCATATGTAATTGTCTGAATTTTATCCTCATGTTGTTCCGCTACAACTATTACGACATTCTGGTCTGTCATTTTTCACCATTACCTTTTAATATTCCATCTTTTTCTAGATCGTCGGCGAGTTCCTTAACAATCTCCTCAGAAGAACCTTGTAAGTTTTTACCTTTTCTACCTCCCTCCGATGGGAGAAGCATTTTTTCTATTTTGTTATTTGATCCTTTTTCTCCAAATAGGCTCCGATCAGCAACTGAGCTTAGGTCATCGGCGTGCCACACTTCAACTTTTGCCTTTCGAGAGTTTAGTTTGTCGCGAAGGCTTGGTAATCGTGGTGTATTAATATTCTTGGTGACTGTTAATAAAATAGGGAAGCCACACTCAATTGTATGCTGATCACTATCCATATCGCTTACTAATACTAGTTTTTCCCCTATATCTACTACATTAGAAACGTAGGCTACATGCGGTATATCCAGATACTCAGCAATCTCTGGTCCAACTTGCCCTGTATCTCCGTCAACAGTTTTCTCACCACATATAATCAAATCAAATTCGCCCAGTTTCTTAACTGCGCTCGCCAGTGTATATGAGGTTGCAACAGTATCTGAGCCCTTAAAAGCTGTGTCTTCAAGTAACAGCGTATCGGTTGCGCCTCTTGCTATAGTATCCTTTAAAATGGCATCGGTACCTGATTCTCCCATACTTATTGTGGTAATAGAAGCCCCTAGCTTGTCCTTTATTTGAACAGCCAGTTCAAGGGCATTCAGGTCGAAAGGATTGATTTCTCCTCCCGTAGAATTTTCGATAGTGCCAACTCCACTAGCATCGAACTTTATTTGGCTTATGTCCATCACTTGCTTGACAAACACTATGATTTTTAACATTTCACCTCCTGTTAAAGTGTAGCTATTATACCATTGTAAAAACTACTTTCCCAAAGTCTGATTATTCGTAGCATTTAATTCACAAACTACCATTTCGGCACATTTATCAATAGCCTGTGCCACTTCTGGAGTACATTCTTCACTGAAGGTTTTTATATCTGCAGCTTCGATAGCAAAAATAATTATATCTACGGGTACAGGTAATTGAAGTTGCTTACCAAATTTAACAGCAGTAGTAAGGTCTATGTCATGGGGTGAAGAGCTGTGTAGAGAAGAACTGAAGGACTCTAGTCCAAGTCGATAGATTTGACCTGCCTTCCCTCCTGATGATTGTATAGCATCGATGATAATGACCTTATCATAACCAATCAATAAATCAAGCAGGCTAAGCCCCGCCATGCTTGCCTCGATGATAGTGGCTTGCTGTTCATTAAGGATTCCTTTGAGTTTCCTCGCAATGTATATTCCTACACCGTCATCACTGAGTATTGGATTTCCTAATCCAATTATTAATGTTTTAATGGTTGGTATTCCCGATGGAGGCAGATTATTATAAGTCTGTTGGATTAACTGGACAGGCATTGACTTATTCGATTTACTATAATTTTATCGTGGTCATAGATGATGACTTCCAAAGGCAGCCGACCAGGTAGGGCATGTGTGGCACAGGCAATACAAGGGTCATAAGCACGAAAAGCCATTTCTACCATATTCAATAATCCTTCGGAGACGACTTTTTTCTTATTTATTAAACCTTGAGCTGCCCTTTTTATTGACATGTTCATTGCAGCATTGTTCATTACAGTGGCAACCACTAAATTTACCTTCTGTACAATACCCTTTTCGTCTGTTTGATAATGGTGAATGAGAGTACCGCGAGGGGCTTCAACTACTCCAATACCTTCACTGGGGATTGCCGTTGGAATTGTACGTATATTTGGATCTGTAACCTCTTTATCCTGGCAAAGTTCCAGTAGATGTTCAGCCGCATAGAGCATCTCAATCAGCCTGGCCCAGTGCATTGCCATGGTGGCATGTACTGGTTTACAACCGAAGGTGTCAAACATTTTCTCGTATTCTGCCTGAGATAACGGAGTAGCCATTCCCTCTGCGGCATTCAACCGAGCTAATGGAGCTACACGAAATACTCCACTTTCCCTTCCTTCAACCATTCCCTTCCAGCCTATTTTCTTTAGGAAGGGAAATTTTAAATACGACCATGATTCAGTGTGCTCAGCTATGTAATCTAAATAGTCATCTGTTTTGAATCTGAAACTTTCTAATCCGTCCTGGTCAACTACTCGTATATCACCCTCATAGAAGTTTACCTTGTTATTATCATCTACCATTCCCATATAGTAGCTTTTCATGGAATAGACATCGCCTTCAATTAAATCACGGTATTCCTTGTTGGATAGAACAAGGTCGTGGAACAACTTTAATGACATTTCACCAAATTTCACCAGGCTTTTTGCCTTCTCTTCGAAGTCCTGTCGCTCATTTTCTGTAATTGGTTTACTCATCCCTCCAGGGAGACCGCAAACAGGATGTGTAGCTTTGCCTCCTATGATTGTCTGAATATCCTGCGCAAATGCCCGGTGCTTAATTACTTCTAAACCAACTTCAGCCCCGACCTTTGCTATAAGCCCAAGGATATTTCTCTCACTTGGGTCGCTGGTGGGTCCCACCACAAAATCAGGTGCAGCAAGTACATAGAAATGAGCGGCATGGGAATGTATCATATGAGCACAATAAAATAGCTCCCTTATTTTTATTGCTGCTGTTGTTGGCTCAACCTTATATACCGCATCCGTCGCTTTAACTGAAGCCATATGATGAGCTCCGGGACATACACCGCAAATGCGTGGAGTAATCCTTGGCATCTCCTCGACTGGTCTTCCTTGACAAAACTTCTCGAATCCACGTAGTTCTGGTACCTGTAAATATGCATTGGCAACATCGCCTTCAGCATTTAAGAAAATCTCTATCTTTCCATGCCCTTCAAGCCTTGTTATTGGATTGATAGTTATTTTTTTCATAAAGCTTCTCCTAGGTCCGCCTTCTCTTAAGAATGGAATCTGCCAGCGTAAATCTATAGAATGTTCCTGCGGGATCAACGATTTCATCTACCATTCTAATGATTTCATCATCGTTATCAGCTTTATAAATGGAGGCAATAGCACTTACCAACTTTGCTCCCTGGTCTATGATTCCAGCAGGAGGACCGAAACAACCGCGGCAAGGCATTCCTGCCTTGATGCATGCTGCGCCACAACCACCCCTTGTAGCGGGGCCACAACAGATGAGTCCTTGTTCTAAAAAGCATTGCTCTCTATCTGGAATTATCTCTTGTGGCCTGTATATTCTGGAGATGCATTTATTTTCTTTCTTGAGTGGACATTCATCACACACTGTTTTATCGGAAGCGATTGTAGAACCGGGCGCTGGTAATTTATTCTCTGTGATATCGTTTAACAGTTCAAGTATGAGGCTAACTGGTGGTGGACAACCTGGCAACAAATACTCTACTGTTACAACTTGAGACAGCGTTTTTACTGTGTCATAAAGCTCTGGTAGCTCAAGTTTACCTTCATCAACCTTGGTTGTTTTCTGAGGTAGTGTATTATAGTGGTTATCATTCGATGGAGCTTCAAGGTATGAATTGTTTATTATCTCAGCACTATTGGTAAAATTTGCAAGTGCAGGAATGCCTCCAAAACAGGCACAGGAACCAAAAGCAACCAAGATTTTTGACTTTAATCGGAGTAATCTGGCAATATCCTCCTGTTCAGAGTTTCTAATAGCTCCATTAAACAAGCAAATATCTATATTCCCATCTTGGGTAGCTGCAACATCACTGTATTTGAAATCCATAGCAATCGGCCAAAAAACGATATCCGCAATTTCTGCCACATCTAGAATTTTTTCATTGATATCAAGTAATGCAACATCACATCCGCCGCAGCTTGCTGCCCAGTACAGTGCCAGTTTTAACTTAGCCATTTATTACTCCGCTGCTATAATTGAAAGGCCCCAATTTTCTTATTTGTTCTGTCATATCGTTAACAATAGTGGCGAAGCGCTTACCCTCGGCGGCTGAACACCAATCCAGGCGGATTCGCTCGTCTTCAATACCTAGTTGCATTAGCATCTTTTTAAGCAATGGAATACGACGCGCTGCTTTATAGTTTCCCTCTATATAGTGACAATCCCCAATATGGCATCCACATATCAGTACTCCGTCTGCACCTTTCTCAAATGCTTTAAGTATGAAAGTGGGATCTATACGTCCGCTACACATTACCTTTATTATTCGGATATTGCTGGAATATTTGATACGCGATGTTCCTGCAAGATCTGCGGCACTGTAAGAACACCAATTACACAGAAAACCAACAATCTTTGGCTCAAAGCTCATGCCAGCACTCCCTCAAGCTGTGCTAGAAGCTGTTCGGTTGTGAATTGTCTGCTGGTGATAGCACCACTAGGACATGCCGCACCGCAGGTGCCACAGCCCTTACATAACGCTTCATTGATAATTGATACTCCTTTTTCTTCATCGAAAGAGATAGCATTATAGGGGCAAAGACCAATACATATCTTACATCCAGAACAAAGCTCCTCATCAACCACTGATATAGCCGCTTCAATTTCTACCTTCCCCCTACTGATCATGGTTAATGCCTGTGCTGCACCTGCTGATGCCTGTGCTACGGTGTAAGGTATATCTTTGGGTCCCTGACAGCAGCCCACTATGAAAATACCATCACTGGGGGTGTTCACAGGAGCAAGTTTGACATGGCGCTCCATGAAGAACCCATCTGCGCTTCTACCGATGGTAAGTAATCTACCAAGCTGTTCTGCATCTGAGCGGGCTTCTATAGCTGTACATAGAATGACCATCTCTACTGGAATTCGCATCATCTTACCCAATAAGGTGTCCTCTGTAACGACTATAAGCTTATCTTCTTCATCGTTAGTTTCTGCACGATCAGTCACTCTAGCTACCTTTCCTCGTATGAAATTGACCCCTTCTTCAGATAGGCGTTTATAGAAATTTTCGCCACCTTTGCCAAAGCAACGCATATCAATATACATCTCATAAACTTCAGCATCTGTTTTTTCCTTTATTAGATGAGCAAATTTGAGGCCGTACATACAGCATATCTTTGAGCAGTAATCGTGATAATTCTGATCACGACTGCCTACACAATGAACTATAGCTACACTATGCGGTGGTTGCCCATTTTTCAACAGGATTTGCCCACCTGTGGGACCTGTTGCACTTGATATACGTTCGAATTCAAGACCTGTTATAACGTTATCGTATTTACCATAGCCATACTGTCCAATAACTGAAGGGTCGAAGGCATCATAGCCTGTGGCAACTATGATGCTTCCTACTTCTATCTCTATGATTTCATCCTGTTGTTCAAAATTGATAGCTTTTGGTTCGCATACTGTTTCACATTCATGACATTCAAAACATCCTTCTATTTGTCCTGCCAGGCACCTCGATGCTTCTGCTATTGCCTCAGTCGGAGAAAATCCATAGGCCACTTCAGAGAATTTTAGAACTCTTTCTTCTAGGGGTAGTTCCCTTGCTTCTACTCGACTCTGGGGACTGAAACGCTCTATTAAAGACTGAACTTCTCTATTAGAAAGTTTCTCTGGCCTCTTGTACTCTTTTTCTATTGGCTCTATCGGTGTGCCACTCAAATATTGGTCTATTGAAGAGGCTGCCCTTTTCCCTGCCGCTATGGCATCAATCGCATAAGCAGGGCCAGTAACAGCATCCCCTCCAGCGAATATTCCATCAATGTTGGTTGAACAAGATTTAGGGTTAATTTCTATTGTGCCCCATTTACCGAGTGCTAAACCAATATCCTTAGCAAATTCGCTTTCTGGGAACTGCCCCAGTGCAGTTATTACCATATTAACCGGTAATGTAAATTCGGATCCTACAATGGGGATAGGCTGTGGACGACCGCTAGAATCTGGTTCACCGAGTTTCATTTTAATACACTCTACCCCTGAAAGCTTCCCATTTTGGGACAAGAAACGCTTCGGAGTTGTAAGAAAAATTATCTCTATCCCTTCCTTTTCAACTGCTTCTATCTCTTCAACTGAAGATGGCATCTCAGCACGAGAACGGCGATAGATGAGCTTAACATCGACTCCACCAATACGTTTAGCTGTTCTAGCGCAGTCAATAGCTGTATTACCTCCCCCTATTACTGCTACGGTGTTATTAACTTTAATATCATTTCCCAGGTTAAACTCCCTCAAGAATTTTATTCCCTCTACAATGCCAGGAAGTTGTTCCCCTTCAACATTCAGCCTGATTCCATTCTGGGCACCTATAGCTATAAATACGGCATGGTAATTTGTTTTTATTTCTGCAAGAGATATATCTTTACCCACCGAAACTCCTGTTTTTATCTCAACACCAAGTTTCTGTATATATGCTATTTCCTCTTTCAGTATTTCTTTGGGGAGACGATAGTCTGGGATAGCATAGCGAAGCATTCCTCCAGGTTCCGGTAAGGCTTCAAATATGGTGACTACATGACCTTTTAGGGCGAGGTCATTTGCTGCAGCCAATCCTCCAGGTCCGGAGCCGATAATTGCTACTTTTTTACCTGTAGTTTCTACTTGAGGAATTACTAACTCATCAATATCTATTTTGTCAGTAACAAATCTTTTCAGGTGGCGAATGTTCAAAGGCTCATCTATTTGGCCTCGGTTGCAGGCTTCCTCACATGGTGCATAGCAAACCCTGCCACAAACTGCAGGAAGAGGGTTTGTGTCCCTGATAAGTTGATAAGCATCCTTAAACCTTTCCTCTCTGATAAGCTTGATATAACCAAGTACGTTGGTATGAACTGGACAGGCATCTACACAAGCAGCCTTACAAGGACATTCCTCTCGTTTATCTATCACCGCTTTATTGGGCACAGCCTGAGGGAAAGGGATATAAATAGCCTTACGTTCGGACAATCCTAACTCGAACTCATTCTTCATAACTATCGGACATTTCTCAAAACATAAACCGCATCCCGTACATTTGTTCTCGTCTACATAGCGCGATTTCTTATTAATCTTGATTTTGAAATTGCCCACATAACCTGAGACTTCTACAATTTCACTGTAAGTCAGCAGGTCTATATAGGGATGCTGTCCAACCGAAGCCATTTTGGGTGTAAGAATACAGGCGGAGCAATCAAGGGTAGGAAATGTCTTATCAAGTTGTATCATATGCCCCCCAATAGAAGGTGTCTTCTCAACCAGATAGACCTTGTGTTCGCTATTAGCTATATCAAGTGAGGCTTGGATACCAGCAATACCGCCACCGATGACTAAGGTATTGGGATTGAAGGGGATTTCCCTTATAGTCAGCGGTTCATTGTAGTAAACACGTCGCACTGCTGCCCTTACCAGGTCTTTCGCCTTTTTAGTGGCCACCTCTTTATCATCGTGAACCCATGAGCAGTGTTCACGAATGTTCGCCATCTCCATCA
>CAYVML010000066.1:0-7788 GCA_964452475.1 uncultured Dehalococcoidales bacterium | reverse complement strand
AGTGCGGCTGAAGCCCTAGCATCAGCAGCCGCCTCAGTTGTTAATTCACCAGCCAAAACTACCCCTGTGCAATCCTGATAAGCTGCTATTTCGGTAGCGTCAGATGCTTCCCCCGCATCACTCCCCACCTCACCCCAGAGCCAATATTGCCATTCTAATCCCAAATCGTCCCCCCACAAAACATATATGTGGTTTGGTATGAGCAGTTTCTTCCTTTCAAGGTATTCGCTAAAGATATACTGTTGGTAGGAATAGTAGGTTTCGTTCACTGAATCACTAGATTGGGGATAGATAACTTTCATTGCCAACCCAGTCTTTGACCGCAGGAAACATTTTGTAATCATTAAAAGGCGGTAAATGATGGTGGCGTAATCATCAAATACCTCAACTGCATCCGCACCGTTTATCTGGAATATCGGGGTATCAACATCTATAATTCCGTCAGATTGAGTCCCGATAGCATCAAGGCTAAAACCCACATCCCCCAATAGGGATGCGATGATAGCGTAAACAGTGTCGGTTGAGTATCCCTTATAGTAAAATGACGGTGGGCCGTCTGCCGCAGAAATCCATTGTATCTCCCTTAATATATTCCACATCCCCTCAAGTTCAAGGATGGTCTTAACATTCCCTGGGGAGGATAGTTCCATCTGCCCCTTAACCCATAATCTTGGAGTATAGGAGTATTCCGCAGTTGAGTTATTGCCCGCACTTTCCGAGCCCTCTGAGTCGGCTACGGCATTCCCTGTAATATAGCCGTAGGCAACCTGCACCCAGTATCCCCTTAAATCATCAGCTACACCCCTATCATGGTTATCCAAAACAACAGTTGCATATTCGTTGTAAGGCTCCTCGTGATGTTCAAGGCTTAAAACACGAGTTGTATAGTCGTATGTAGTACCACCGCCTGCCGAGGTTAGCTTAAACTTCACATAGGGAACAGCAGTTAGGGCGGTGTGAGCCGTTATAAGGTCTGCTGACAGTGTTTTCATTCAGTGGGGAACCTCACACTTTTTCTGGGCTTAGTATCCCTTCTTAGTCTATTGAGTGTCTCAGCTAGTTTATTCTGCCCCCAAGCTTCCAGATTTCTACCCGCATTTGCGATACTTAATTGGGATGATACCTGCTTCAAATCAGCTATAGCCTGATTCATATATTGAGTGGAAACATTCAGGTCAGCTATCGCCAAATCTCTGTAATGGGTGAATACACTGGCATCGTTCTTCGCTTGATTGAAGTAGCCGTTAGCTTCACTTAATAATCCACCTGCTACTGAAAGGTAGCCTGAAGCCGAGTTCAGCCAGTCGGTCTGGGGGGTATCGTCTACTGTTATCGTATTGATTAAAACTGTTCCTGCCGCTATTGCCGTAGAAGCTAAATTAACTTGGTCATTTACCAGAGCTACCGCAGTTCCAGCCGAAGCAATTAAAGCGACTGTCTTGGCGAGTTCCGTAGTTCCAGAAGCAATCGCAGTTGTAGCCGCATTTAATTGGGTGGTCATGGCGGCTATTGAGGCGGTTGCCGCCGCCACAGTAGCAATAGCCGAGTTAGCCTGTGAATACATCTTTACTGGTTTACTTATAGCTAGCCTAGCCGATACAAGGTCGGCAAACATCTCTTCTTCGTGTGGTTTAAGAGTAGAATTAGTAAACGTTACCACTGAGGCACTATCCGCAACTGCTTCTAGTGGAGGATAAAAACTAATTGATGCTATGCCTGCCGTGCTGGCGGTAGCATCTGTCGTGATAACATAGGACTGCCTGTGGTCTGCTATGTAAAACTCTTGCCCAGATTGTATTGTTGATGAAGCGGTAACCCCACTACAACTAAAAGTGGTCGCTGCTTTTGCCCCAGATGTCCCAGCCACAAGACCCGATAAATCAGCCATCTCGGAGAGAATATGCGGTCTTTTGAACCTGACAAGAACAGTAGTATTGGGTAGCTGGGTTTTAGAACTAGAAGCATCGGAGTCAGCGACATAATCTACATCAATCTCTAGTACTCCCTGTGATACTATCTCCCAATTTCTCTTCTGCCCGATGGGGTATTCTACTGACTCAACATCCATAACTACGGGGAGGACATTCCCAATATACACTTGCTTCTCATTTGAACACCGCTTATTGTAAATCCTATAGTTCTCACCAGTAGCCATTATATCGGCACTTAGATTGAGAACCGAGGTGCTTGTTGAAGCCTTGACTACCGCCCAAGTATGGTCGTAGGTATTGTGGACGACCTTCTCATTAGCGGCATCAGTAGAAAGGAATTGGTATTTTACGCTATCCGATAACGCACTAGCCGAACCTGCCGAATCAACCCCATAGCGAGACTCTATGGAAAATGGAATCTCAACAATATGAGGCTTGTAGAAAGCAAATTCTTTCAGGCTTTCCTCAATTTGATAGGTTACCTCCGCTACAGAGTAATCCATAGTTCCAGCACTCTGCAACTTGGTAGTAACCAATGTTGTCATTGCATTGAAGTTACGAGGCATTATCTACCTCCTATTTCTTTAATCCAGTCCCTCTTGGCGGTAATTTAGTTGTCCCGTGTAATCTTTTGTGCCTTCTTCTTCGTTCCCTATTAGTTCTTTGCTGTCCTAATCTCCTCATTTATTTACCCTTCTTCTTTTTCTTTTGAGTTGACGGTGTCCACCCCGTTTTACGGAGAGTTCCATAAATGTATTTCCTAGCCCTCTCTGAAGTGGTAGAGCCGAATTTCTTTCTGGCCTCTCTTTTTAACTGTGCCTCTAGTTTCTTTGGCATATCATCCCCCTATTTTTCAGTTATGCAGGAAATGCGGTTGAAGATGGGGTTAGTTGATGCCGAAGCATTGTTGTTGGTTACTACCCTAGCCCTGATATGAGGCTCTGCATCAATTGAGACTACGAACTTTTCAGCCCCCGAAAACATCCCTGTAGCTGAAACATGGGCGTAGGTAGTAGCATCTTGAACAGTGAAGCTGGCTGTCCCTGATACTGCAACTGGCTTGACCCACTCTATGGTTCCGCTTGTGAAGCAAATCCAACCACTAGCTACCATAGCCGTTCCACTTGTAATCTTGACTATCGTAGTCCCCGCAGCACAATCGGATGACGCAGCAGCCGATGAACACGCAGCAGAGCTAGCGCTCCATGTAGTCATAGCAGCCCACGCATCATTCCCAGTTGCCTTTGCTGATGTTTCAATCCTGTATTCAGTCCCAGGGTCAGTAAACGCAACTGTATTACCCCTTGCATGGTCTATAATAAATGTTGCCTTTTTAATCCCCGCTAGGTCTAACACGCTTGACAGTGCCTGAGTGGATGCGGCTATCGCAGCAGCAGCCCTTAACTCTGTCTCTACTGTCTTAACAGCACTTACCTTTATGTTGCCGTCAGTATCACCCCTTGTCGGTCTTAGGTCAGTTCCGTCATACACATAGGTAGTACGACCCGTTATTAGAGTTTGGTTTACATTTCCCATTCCACTTGGTTTGGACATTTAACCCTCCTTAGCCATCTTGATTGTCTCTCGGATGGCTTTTGCTTTTTGTCCCCTTGGTGTTTTATTTGCTAAGTCCACATAAGCCTGAACTATAGCCTGATTAGCACTTTGTGTTTCTTTCTTCTTCTTTTTTACCCTTGTCTTTTCTTTTTCAATAGCACCCTCCGCTATATAGTCCACTTCTTCCTGCTCCATTGCCCCACCACTGGGAATGTATATCCCCACACCCCCAGTCTCTTCTGGTGAGATTATCTTCCCTGGAGAACCAGAGCCGAATATCAACCTCTGCGAACCCTGCTTGATGGAAACTGCAAGCAATGAGATAATGCGTTCTGACATAGTTTTACATTTGGGGCATGGTTCAGGGGCAGTGCAAGTATCCATCGTCCTGTAAGCCTCAAATACCCCGCAATTGGGGCAGCGAAACTCATATATCACGCCTTGACCTCTGCCTTGGTATTCTTGATATCGCCCTTGCCATTACCCCTTGATTTCCTCTTTACAGGTACTTTACTGACATCGTTCGGATCAATGAACTCCTCATCCTTCTCAATCTTGGGTCTCATTATCCAAGTGTTAGAGCGAGGGTTCATCTCCAGAGCATACTGGTCGGGTGATACCCCCAGTTCCTTTAGTGCCTCCTCGCTTAACGCTGAAAGGCTATTGTTGCATACCTCAAGGAGGTGGCTTAATACCTGATACTCCGTTGCCGCATTGTCCAGAACCCGCTTGGTCTCTTCTTTTAGTATATCCTTTACATCCATTCTTATCTCCTCCAAATGTTTATTCCAAAACCCCCATCTTTTATAAAAAATGTGTGCATTCTCCTGATTACTGAGAAAGGCATCCACTGAATTATTGCCTCTGGTGGCTCTGGGTGTATGTATTCCCACACCCGTTCCGCAGTAGACAATCTTCCATCCTTTACTCCTGACGCACATACAATTATCTATGTCATCCCAACCCACGTGTCCATTAAATACATCCTCCTCCAGATTACCTGCTAACGCCTGTTTTCTGTGCATAGCAAACGCCCATTGGCAGCAGGGCATCTCAATTGTTTCGTTATGCTGCCATCCTGGGTTGTCCCTGCCATAATCGGTTGGCATAACGCCACGAAAGACAATACCCGCACTCTCTATCTTGCCAGTGGAGAACAGACATTTGAGACCGATTGTTCCTATCTTGGGGTCATTCTTCATTACTTGGAGCGCATTTACATCCCAATATGGCTCGGCGGTCATAGAGTTCATACAGGTAACGACATAATCGGTCTTGCAGTATTTAAGACCAAGGTTGAAGAACTGGTTGCCCTCTTCCCAATTCTTCTTGCGGTGGCAGTAGGTTATATTGGTGTGTGCTTTTTGGAACTCCAACACCCATTGGTGTGTCAGCCCATAGTCTTCCCTACAGTCGGCATTGAGAATAATCAGGTGAAATGAAGACTTGGTGGAGGTATAGAGGGAATTAACGCAGTCAATTGTGAGTTGTAACTTCCCGTAAGCAGGTACGAGAATGTCAAACTCAGGTACGCCCTCCCAAGTGGAGGGGTATATGTCCGCCTCATATAGCGGTTCGGGTATGGAGGCAGGCGTTTTTATTTTACCTGCCCCCATTATCTCTTGTCCCAATTTCCTTTCTCCTTTTTATTATTAAGGCAACTGGAGGCTTTATCAGCGAGAGTTGCCTATTCAGTTTACGCTAGGTCTAGCATAACGGGTGCATACTTATCGTTATCCACGGCTGCTAGACACTGACCTATAACAAAGTGCTCGTACATTGTGGTAGCTTCGGCAAGTGCGTCTCGCACTGCACCAGCCTGAGTTGAAGAGCACACAACCGGACTGCCAGCAGCGCAAGCAGTAGCCGCCACAAGTACCGATGCTATACCACTTCTCTGTATCCAGCCGTAATGCGTAGCACTGACCGCTACGGGCCAAACACCAGCAACGGCTCCAACATAAGTTGAGTTAGCTGCTTTTAGTACGAGGTCTCTGAACGGGCTGACACGAAGACTGACTAGTGAAGAGTCAGCTATAAGTGCCTCGGCTATGCCGTCAGTAGGCTCAAGAATTACCGTGCAGGTTACACCCAGCGTTGCCGAATTATTGGACTTAATCCTGTAGAGATGACCATAGCCAACACTACCAGCAGTCATATTCAGGTATCCGCCAGCGTACTCGTCAGTTGCGATAACTGTAGTTCCGCCTGCCGTGATAACAACGGTGGTATCACCGACAGCCGCAGCAACTGAAACTGTCAGGGCAGAACCAGCCACATTCCCGTGGTCAGCAACTATCGCTTCCTGAATATAGACCTTACCTGGGACACCAGCCGTAGCTGCTTCCCGGGCGTGAGCGAACTCACGGCCATCGGGAAGCACCATTTTGGTGCCTAACGGTAATCCGCCAATGGCACTAGCCGCAGTTACCTTCTCGTCCCCGTATTTACCATAGATTACATTCGGGAATCCCATATTAAAACTCCTTGATTTTACTTCGGTTCTTTATAGAGTGCCTGACAAACTCTCTTCCTTTTTCTTGCCCTTCGCCGCCCTCGCATTAGCCATTTGTAGTTGCTTTTTGAGCTTGGCATTCTCGGCAAGCAAGGTATCCGCCTTCCCCTCATCTGGAGTAGGCTCATCAGTTGGGGGAGAGCGCCTGAAACCCTTTGACAGGTATAACTCTCTTCCCTGTGCATCGGATGGTAGTGGGAGAGTTTCCAACCACTCAACCGTGCCATCCTCGTGCCTGATAGGACGGTAGTAGATAGCCCTTTGCCTCTTTTTCAGGTTGGGCACTTCCTCTAACTGCCCAGCCCTGGTCTGTCCGATTACATCTGACATTACTTTCTCCCCTTCCCTCTCCTTGATTTCATCTTTAGTCATTTTTAGCTAGTGGGTGCCTGACCATCAAAAAGCATAACCCTTCCGTAGGTTCCGTCCTCTTCAACCATTGCATAGTCAGCAACGATACCGATTTCCCAACCACGTAGGGATTTATCCTCTTCAACCCAGTTCTCAGGTTCCCAACCAACAAGGTAAATGAATGCTTCAGGCGCAAAGATTGCACCGTAACAAGCACTACCTGCCGTTATGTTGCCATCCCCAAAGACATTGACACCATAAACCTTCTCAGACCCCCTCCAATATTCCCTTAATAGTGGTAGTGAAAGTGCATCGGGGAATGTCAGTGTTGCCGAAGGAACGGTGAGTTGGTCAACGATACCATTGATGGTGTGGGGATGAAGCACGCAAACAAAGGGTTCGGGTACGGGTTCGGACTGACCCTTCATTTGAGCGATAGCCGCAGCCACAGAGCCGATAGCGAGAACCGAACTCGCAGCACCAACAGAGTTATCAAGCCCAGAGAATAGACCGACACCATCGGTATCAATCTTTCTTCCCATCATGTTGCCGATAACCTTACCAGCCGCAACATACGCATCTTCCTTGAGTTGGTGGCGCAGTTTCTTGGTTATAATAACCTTGCACCCAGCCTCGTCAGTGGTATGCGTTGTGCCAGTAATGGTTAGTGCCGTTTCCTGAGTCATGTCCACGCCATCAGTCAGGTCGGCAGCCGCTCCACCAGAGCCAAACTTGGGGATATACTTTGACTTCTCCCCTGGCTCTAGTATCATCTTGTTAAACAGGTTTGTGCAGACCGCTACACGTTCATCAATTTTGTTACTCCCTTTCGGGGGGTTAGTCATTTCTGCTAACCTCTTATGGTTTCCCATAAGTTCGGAATTACTCTTCTACGTCGGGTGTAAATTCTCTACACTTGCCCAGAACTTTCGTTCCTGCTAGCACGGGATTGCCTTGCTTTTCAGTTTAGGTTTCCCCGTTTTAGCCCGATTTTACATACCCATCATTCTAGGTATAGCGTGCTTTAGCCACCATTGCGATTTGACCATTTGTTAGGTCGGTATCTGTAGTTTCCATGTTGTTCTACTTTTAGTGCATTTCGCCAATAGCCTTCATTTTTTCGGCATATTGGACATTGTTAATCTTGCCCTCGTTGAATTCTTTCATTATCTGGTACTTGTCCTTAGCGGTTCCACCAGCAGTTTCGCCTGAATCAGGTCTTATGGGATTTTTAGGTGCCTCTGGTTTAAGTTTAGGCATCTCTTTGGCAATCTCCTCAATCGCCTTGGCACTACCATCCGTGAATTTAGCCAGTTCCGCCAATCGTGCAGGATTTACCTTCAATCTTTCTGCAATCTCCCTAGTAGCGTTTGCCCTTGCGTTTTCTGCTTCCTTGGTTGATACTTCCTGTAGTCTGGCGTTGGCTTCCTCCAG
>CAYVML010000065.1:0-7849 GCA_964452475.1 uncultured Dehalococcoidales bacterium | reverse complement strand
TTCCAGTTTATGCATCTTTTTATAAATTTTATCTGTGTCCCCATTTTTAATCAGTGTTGCCCATGTCGCTGCCTTGCTTTGAAACAGGTCTTCAATGCTAGATATATGAGGCAATGCTACTTGTAAACTTGCATACAGCTCTGCATCTTCCGCAATAACACTTTCGGTGAGCATTAGTAACAATTTGTAGGTACTACCGCTAATTTCTTCGCTCAAATTCAGTTTACCAAGACTCAATAAAGTATCTGCAGTAACTATGGCAATAAACGATGGTAATCCCAAAATAATGGCCATCATTTCATCATGCTCGCCAGGACTCATCAATGAAACATGGGCACCCTTATTCTTTAAATACACTTCAACACGTCGAGAGAGATCGTTCTCTTCATTAGTTGTTGGAGTCAGTATAAAATTCTTTTTAGTAATATTTACAGCGCCGGGCCCGAACATCGGATGCACTCCTAATACCAATCCAGATTTTACATACCTATGCATAATCTCGACAGGCTTTGCTTTAATAGAACTGATATCTAATACAACCTGTCCTGGACATATAAACGCTGATACTTCTTTTATAGCCTCTTCAAAATTATCTATTGGCACTGCTATCAAAATAGCATCCGAACCTTTAATAACATTTAAATCTGTTGATAACTTCCCAGAAAGTTGTGCATTCGTTTTTCGAAGCTCAATATAGCGGCTATCAGTAATCATCACCTCCATTCCCTCAGCCAGGAAAAACCTGGCAAACCACTGCCCCATTTTACCAGCTCCACCAATTATGGCTATTTTCAATTTGTATCTCGTGTTTCTTATTCCGCCCTCGAATACGAACCCAGCAGTTTCACAAAAATGGAATTTTTCTCCAGACCATTCAATGCATCGTACAATTCCTCTTCATTTTTATAACCTTCACAATCAAGATAGAAGTTATATTCCCATGGTTTCTGCCTGGTAGGTCTGGACTCTATCTTTGTCAGGTTAATATTACGTAGGGTAAGCTCCTTTAGAGATCGATAAAGGGCACCTGGTTTATGTTTCACTGAGAATACTATCGATGCCTTATCAGTCCCCGATGGAGGAGCATCGTGTTTAGACAAGACGAAGAATCTGGTGAAATTGTTTGGGTTATCCTCAATTCCCTTTAAAATTATATTCATTCCGTAGATTTCAGCTGCCCTGGCACTGGCGATTGCAGCTCCATCTTCTAGCCCTTCCTCTTTTATCATCTTTACACTACCAGCAGTATCATAGGTAGGTATCAATTCACAATTCAGATGTCTCAGAAAATTACGACATTGCCCCAGTGCCTGAGGATGGGAAAAGACCTTCTTCACCAGACCTAATTGTGTATTAGGATTAGCGATGAGACAATGAACAACTCGTAGTTTTTCCTCTCCACATACTCTCAAAGGAGAATCTAATAGCAAATCATATACTTGACTTATACTTCCCTCAAGAGAATTTTCAACTGGAACTACACCAAACTCTACTTTTCCCTCAGCTACAGCTTTGAACACCCTATCAAAACTTTCATAGGGCACTATTTCAACCGCAGCCCCGAAAAAATTGAAGGCAGCTTCTTCGCTATACGCACCAGTCTCACCCTGGAAAGCAACTCTAGTCTTTTGTTGAACATATTTACATGTATCAATAATTTGTCGGTATATGCTTTCTATATGCTCAGGGTTTAGTTCTTGCGTTTTAGCATTATCTTTAACTTTCTCGAATACTAATTTTTCTCTATACTTGTCTTCAGCCTGTATTTCTAATTTATTCTTTTCAATACCTATTTGCTTCGCAATTTCAACCCTCTCTGCTATGAGCTTAACCATTCTGCTATCTAACTTGTCTATTTCTTTTCTTAAATCATCCAGGCTCATTTAAGTACTCTCCCTAATATTCCAGCTCTCATTGCGAAATCACATAAAACTATTGCCATCATTGCCTCTACCACTACCACCGCTCTCGGTACTAGGCAACTATCATGTCTTCCTTTAACGCTTATCTCAACCTCCTCAAGCTTATTCATGTCTACTGTCTGTTGTCTCTTTGATATTGATGCTGTAGGTTTGATAGCTACTCTAACTTTTATATTCATGCCATCACTTATGCCACCTAAAATCCCACCGGAGTTATTAGTTCTGGTAGTCACTCTACCGTCCTTAACTATAAATGTATCATTATTCTCGCTTCCTTTATTCACAGTAGAGGCAAAACCAGAGCCGAATTCTACTCCCTTGACTGCTGGAATAGCAAAAAGTGCTTTAGATAGCTCCCCTTCTAGCGTATCAAAAACTGGTTCTCCAAGACCAACTGGCATGTTTATTGCCATACCTTCTATGACCCCACCAATGCTGTCACCAACTTTCCTAGCCTCTTCAATGAGAACAGTCATCACCTTAGCAGCCTTTAAATCAGCACATCTTATATTACTATTTTTAGCATTATCCCTTATTGCATCAATATCTTGCGTTTCAGCAACCAGTCCACCTATCTCTACTGTATGAGCCAGTACTTCAACTCCGATCTCTCTTAGCAATTTTTTAGCTATAGCTCCAGCCATGACAAAACCAGCAGTAATTCTTCCTGAAAATCTACCACCACCTCTATAGTCATTAAACCCACCATATTTCACAAAAGCAGTATAATCAGCATGACCAGGCCTTGGTTTCATCCTGTTCCTTTCATATTCAGATGAATCTATGTCTTCGTTCCATACTAACAAACAGATAGGTGAACCCGTGGTAAAACCATTAAATACACCCGAATTTATTTCTACTATGTCCTTTTCCAGTCTGCTGGTAGTACCTACAACACCTGGTCTCCTTTTCTCCATCTCTAACTGGATATCTTCTCGACTAAGGGATAGCCCTGCAGGGCATCCATCTACGATAATACCCACACACCTGCCATGGCTCTCACCAAAACTTGTTATTCTAAAAAGCCTGCCTATATTATTTCCCATTTATAGTAATCTGCCCTCCCATATCCTTAATCATATTCCAGAATTCTGGAAAGGTCTTCGAAACGCATTCTGCACCAGTTATGGTTATTCCTCCTGACTTCAAGCCAAGTATAGCAAAAGCCATTGCAATACGATGATCACCCCATGAGTCTATTACCGTAGCTTTTGGTCTGCCACCTGTTATTAGCAAGCGATTGCTCTCTTCCGTCAATTTCAGCCCCATACAGCTCAATCCTTCTACAACTGCAGCAACTCTATTTGATTCTTTTATTCGTCCTCTTCCAATTCCTACAAGCTCACTGTTCCCATCAGCATATACTGCCAATACAGCCATCGTAGGCAATAAGTCAATACAATCTGTGAGGTCAGCCTTAAATGATGTTAATTTGGAAGATCTTACCACGACAGAATCACCATCCTCTTCAATTACAGCGCCCATTCTTTTCAGAAAATCAAGAATTATTCTGTCTCCCTGCATTGTCCTTGATTTTAGATTTCTTACTGCCACTTTTCCAGAAAGAGCTCCCATTGCCAGTAGATATGACGCTGACGACCAATCGCCTTCTACAACATACTCAGCAGGCTTATATGGTTGCTTTGACACACTAAATTCAGCCATATCATTAGAAAAGCCAACCTCAACCCCGAACTCCCTTAGACATTCAATAGTCATCCAGACATAGGGTCTAGATTCCAGTGGGCTTGTGAGTTTAACTTTAATCCCTTTATCAGCAAATGGAGCTATCAGCAATAAAGCAGATATGAATTGAGAGCTAATATCTCCCGCCATTTCAACCATACCACCTGTCAAGCAAGCATCTTCTACTACGACCGCAGCTACACCTCTATTATAGTGACAGTCTACCCCTAATTTCCGAAGTGCCATTATCAAGGTTTCAATCGGCCTTTTAGCCAGTGAAGGGCCTACAACTAATCTGGTTCTTCCAGGGATTAGTGAACTTATAGCAGTCATAAATCTCAATGTTGTTGCAGAGTCACCGCAATACAAATCCTCTTCTGCCTCATTAAATATCCCACCACTTACCAATGTAGATTCCGCACCCTGATAAATTTGTATTCCCACCTTGTTCAACACATTTACTGCTGCTTTTGTATCATCTGAATTCAGAGGGTAATATATCCTGCTTTTCCCATTCGCTAAAGCAGCGCACATCAATGCTCTTATGGTATAGCTCTTTGAGGGTGGCGCTTTTACAATGCCATCTATTTCACTTTTATAGATTGAAACTTTCATCACACGATAAAGTGTTTACTATATTATCCACGACAGAATCAACAGCCATCTTTGTTGTATTTATCATTATATCGGCAGCATTTTTATAGAGATATTTCCGATATTTCAATAATTTACATATAACCGATTCTAAATCCTCAACATTAAGGAGAGGCCTTTCCTCCCTGGTATTTATAACTCTCCGAAAAAGTTCATGAGAAGATGAGGCAAGGTACACTATTACTGATGCTTTCCTCAACCTATCAATGTTAATTTGATTCAGAACAATTCCTCCACCACAGGCAATCACCATATTCCTACCACTTGAAATATCCTTAGTTACTTTGATTTCAAGTTCGCGAAAGGTTATCTCACCATCCTGAGAAAAAATATCTGTTATCGATTTTCCCGCCTCGCGCTCTATTAATGAATCTAATTCAACAAATTCACGGTTTATCCTTTTAGCCAGAGCCATGGCAATAGTTGTTTTTCCGGCACCCATAAAACCAACAAGTGCTATGTTAGACTTCATAGTTCTCCAACTTGCTACTTACTTCCTTTTTCATTGTTTCAAATGGGGCTTCTAACCCAGTCCATTTCTCAAAAGCAATAACTCCCTGCCAGAGTAGCATGTCAAGTCCACCGATTGTTTTGGCACCGACTTTTTTAGCAGACTTCAGTAATTTTGTCTCGGCTGGGCTATATATAGTATCAAAAACAACAAGTTCAGGACTGAGTAAATCAGCTACCACAGGGCTCTTCCTGATATTCAAACCCATGCCGATACTGGTGGCATTCACTAAAATATTTGCTCCACTCAAAATTGTTTGCAAGTTCTTTTCGTTCATTTCATAAGCCTTGACATCCTGACTGGATATACCTGATACCAAATCTGCTAACTTAAGTGCTTTTTTATAGGTCCTGTTAATAATATATATTTCACATTTCCGCTCAGCAAGAGCAAAACAAATGGCACGGGAGACACCTCCCGCACCCAGGACAACTACTTTTCGTCTTTGTGTATCAACACCATTTTCAAGGAGAGCTTTAATAAACCCAGCAGCATCAGTATTATATCCGGTTAATATACCTGAGTTATTAACCACAGTATTAACAGCGCCTATTTTTTCTGCCAATGGATCCAGATTGTCCAATAAAGGAATAACTGCCAGTTTATGAGGCATAGTCACATTTAGTCCCTTTATATTCATAGCACGCATTCCTTTTATAGCATATCCCAACTCTGCTTCTGCTACCTGGAAAGGAACATATATACAGTTAAGCCCCATTGCTCTAAATGCAGCATTGTGCATCAATGGTGACATTGTATGCGCAACGGGATTTCCTATTATCCCGTATAGTTTAGTCTCTCCTGTAATCATTTTATCTTTTTAAGCGACCTCATCCCATAGATTCGTCTTAATTCTCCAACTGTTATCTGGCCAGGAGCCGATTCCATTCCTCGTTCAATCGATGCATAGGTAAAATCGCCACCAATTAAAGGGCAAAAAATTCGGCTAACCAGCCCTAAATCTCCCATATTGAAAGAGACAACCCTTGTCTCAGGGAACTCAGTGTTAATCTGCAAAGCAGTCAAATTATCTTCAAAGTTCTGTGCAGTAGCAATAACTTTGCATATATCAGCCCCATTTTCCAATTGCTTTTGTACTATATATCTCATTTCATTAAGGGGTAACATCCAGCGAGGCTGATGAAATGAAAGCAGACACTTTGCCCTTGTCTTAATCGATTTAACTATCTCTGCTAGATTTAAAGTCTCTACCTCAACATCAACAATGGCAGCTCCCATATCAAGAGCTTTCAGAAGTTCTTCTATTCTCTCAGTTTCATCTCCTAACCATTTACCTCCTTCAGCCCTACGACGATTACAAGCCACCCAAGGTTTATTCAACTTCCCAACTATTTTTACCCATCCACTCCCAATTAGATCTATTCGAACCTCAAACAGCTCTATCTGGTCTTCAACCATCCTGATGGCATTTAAGTCCTCATTCACAATACTCGCACATATTCTGGGTCTATCCATCGTAGTCACTTAAAACCTCCTTAACCAGAGATAAACTAATTTCATCAATCCCTATTGCCTTGCCTATCGAATCCAGCAATACAAACCTTATCTTACCTGCCAAAACTTTTTTATCATGCCTCATTGCTTCCACAAGCTGGTCAATCCTAAAATCCGGTGCCCTGATAGGTAATCCTGCCTTCTCAATAATGCCTTTCATTCTAGAAAGCTCATTTGTGCTCAGCATACCCAATTTATTGGATATCTTTCCCTCATATAACATGCCAATAGCTACCGCCTCACCATGTTTGAATTTAAATCCGGAGAGCGTTTCGATAGCATGACCTATTGTGTGACCGTAGTTCAAAATATTTCGCAAATTTAAATCTTTTTCATCTTTTTCAATAATTTCTGCTTTAATCTTTACAGCCTTGACTACAAGTTCCTCAATCACCTCAGCATCAAACGTTTTTATTCTATTTAGATTATCCTCAATGTAGTTTAAAAAACCCTTATCCCAGATAAGAGCATGTTTTATTATTTCAGCTAGACCACTAATCATATCTCTTTGGGGCAAGGTACACAGGGTAGCTATGTCAGTAACCACCATCTTTGGTTGATAGAAGGCTCCAATCTTATTCTTAAGTTTGTTATAGTCCACTGCTACTTTGCCACCAACACTACTATCAACCTGAGCCAGTAAGGTAGTAGGTATCTGGATAAAAGGTACACCTCTTAAATATGTAGCAGCAACAAAACCAGCCAGATCACCAATTACACCACCACCAAGAGCAAGAATAGGGGTACTTCTTTCGGCATGGAAATTACTCAATTCTCCATATAATTTGCTTGCATTTTGTAATGATTTTTGTTCCTCTCCTTCAGGGATATTCAAAACAGTTACTTCAAAACCATCGTTAGTAAGACTTTGCTTGAGCATAGTGCCATACAACTCTTCTATAACTGGATTGGTTACCATTACCATCCTAGCTGCTTCGCCGACTTGTCTCAGTCTCTGCCCAAGCTGATTTAAAAGTCCAAAACCAATGTAAATTGGATAGCTGTTTTCTTTAAGATTAACCTTGATTGTTTGCATTACTCTTAACCGCAATCACACCGTAAATATCATTACAGGCACTGATGACCTCTTTAAGTTCATCTGGAGTAATCATCTGTTTCCCATCAACCATCGCCTCAGCAGGATTATAATGCGTCTCTATCATTAAACCATTGGCTCCTGCTGCTATTGCGCTACAGCTCATACTAAGAATAAGATCACGCCTACCAGTCGCATGGCTGGGGTCAACAAATACTGGCAGATAAGTCTCCTTCTGAATTACTGGTACTGCAGCAAGATCGAGATTATATCTCGTATAGCTTCTACCCTTACCAACGGGTACTATTCCCCTTTCACATAAGATAATATTTTTATTCCCTTCTGCAGCAATATACTCACTAAAAGACAGAAATTCTTCAATACTTGCTCCGAAATGTCTCTTTAGAAAAACTGGCTTCCCTTTCTTTGCTACTCGTACAAGCAAATCCTGATCATACATATTTCTGGCACCTATCTGGAGTATATCAACATACTTCGCCACAAGGTCAGTTTTCGACTCCCCTC
>CAYVML010000064.1:0-7877 GCA_964452475.1 uncultured Dehalococcoidales bacterium | reverse complement strand
CCTTTGCTGAACACATATTCTTTAACTTGCGGAGTTTCAACTAACTCTTCGGATTTCTTGTAGTCGATATTGCAAAGCTCAAAGTTATAGTCGTTATCTTTGGGTATAGGATAGCTATATATCCTCTTCTCAATCTCAAGGACTTCGTTTACCAGTCCTCTGATGCTGCTTGACCATTTATCATGGTTAAATACTGTAACAGTTGGTTGCCCTCCCTTATATTCTGGTGGAATTCGTAACCCGCGACCCAGCACTTGAGCAATCAAGAGTTTGGAGTTAAATGCTCTTTCCTCATGAGGAACAATCTGGCAGACATTCTGGACATCCCAGCCTTCAGATAGCATGCTGACTGAAGTAATCCATTCAACGGGATTATTCTCATCATCGATCTCTTTTAGCTTTGAGATGTTGTTTTTATGCTCATTTGCCGAGGTGACGATTAAAACTTTGCTCGCTGCGGCATCTTTGCTAATATTTTCCTTATCAACCAAAAACTCTATTAAGTCCTCGGTTAATCTTTTACAGGCAGTGATGTCTTTAGTTACCAATATAGTGATAGGCTTTATCAGACGATATTTCATCGCCTTATTTTGAACGTGGTTGTCATAAATCTTTTGAAACTTCTCACTTTTAGTAGGCGAGATATCTTCAGCGACATAGTCAATCGTTTTCACAAACCTCTCCTCTATAGATTGCCTCAAGGAAAAGCGATAAATGACATCGCTAAAATAGTCATTATCCACATAGCAGGTTCCTGAATCCCCAACGATATACTTGAAGTTGTATTTAGGGTCTAACAAAAACTCCTTCCACTTCTTCAAAGCCCAATCTCGAGCTGGAGGATTAGCCATATGGTGCGCTTCATCATTCATGACCAGAGTTCTTTCGCCTTTGTTTTTTAGACTATCCTCAATGGCAGATTTGGTTCTTTCATAGGTAGCATGAATATTCTCTATGCAAACATCTCCCCTCTGGATTGTCTGGGAGGCATTGATAATTCGAGGATTTGAAATTACTGCTGAATCTGGCAGCACCTCTTTTAATGTTCTATCTGCTGACAAGTTGCGAAACTTCTCAGTGAGGCCCGCTTCAATGGTATTAGATGGACAGAGTACTAAAACCTGGTCTATTACTCCTTCAGATAGCATTATGCGGGCGATACCATATATCACATAGCTCTTACCTGTAGCGGTAGCTAAATCCAGAGTGCAGGAAAGCTTATCTGGAAGCTGCAGATGTTTATAGAAGTCTTCTAAGGATGGGTATAAATCCTGTAGTACTGGATTTTGGTGATAGTTTTCCTTCGCCAGGTCTCTCAGACTGTTATACTGCCCTCCGAGAAGATAGCGAAGAGTTTCTCTTATAGCTTCTTTCTGATATTCCCTATCTCCACAAAGGGCATCAACGAAGTCATCGTATTTGCTTATATCAAATTTCGCTGGATCAACACTCGGAGAAACCCTCAGTACTAAATCCTGGTTTTTGAATAGTTGCTTATCTGTAATCATCTTGTATAGCTCAGTTAACAGTGTTACATCAACTTGATAAACTCATTTACTGATAATCCTGCTTGATGAATAATAGCTCGCAGTGTTCCCCTATCCAATTCCTTATGGAGGGGAACAACCAATTGGCAAAATGGTTCATCTCGTCTGAGCGTCACATGGCTGCCTTCCTGTCTTTTAAAATAGAATTCTGCCTTTGCCAGGGCTTTAATACAATTTCTTCCTGACAGGATGGGAAGCTTGCTCATACTACTGCTACTGATGCTCCGAACTTCTCTTCGGGGATAGGCAACTTATCCTCCTGAAGCGAGTGGACATAGCAATTTACAGCTTCCTTAATGTTTATTAGTGCTTCCTCTTTAGTCTTCCCCTGGCTGATACAGCCGGGCAGGCTGGGACATTCCACTACCCAGTAACCATCCTCACCAGGATATAAAATAACCTCTCTCATTTCTCCCTCCTACCTAGATTCTATCAGCATTTTCTAGTTTTGGCTTCTTCCAATAACGATTCGTATTTACTTATATCAAATTTCGCTGGGTTAATGTTCGGCAAAACCTTTAAGAGTAGATACTTCTTTTTAAAAAGTCTGATGTGCAATCATTAGAATTATTTTTCCCTAAACCAATAATTAGCTAAAACAGTAATGAACAAAGCTATCAGTGATATGCCGAAGAAAGCTTCTGCTATGTAGATAAATTTTAAGAGACCACTTGAAGTCTGGAGGTAGTTGGTATTTGCACCGAAAGTGAAAAAAGCTCCTGCACTTAAGATAATTCCTTCTGAAAATCCAATCTTGGCAATAAAAACTGCTGAGAAAATAAGAAATATTGTAAATATAGCTAGGAGAACCCGAAGTGGTTTGATGCCATAACCCGTAAGCAACTCTAAAATAAAGCCCGCTATTTTCTCTCGTAGCCCCTTCGTGTTATATCTTGTAATAGCCTTCCTTTCTTTGAAGAAATACATTCGTGCTTGTTTAATCACGCCGCCGGCCGTGTAACCTTCTTTTATTCCCTTGAATATTTCTGCAAGGTCACTTTTACTTAATTTAAGGTTGCTCCCCGGCTTTCTTGAGGATTTATCTAAAGGGGTATCTATTGTTGTTTGTTCGTCAAATTTACAGTCGAAGAACAAATTTGTGGGAATAAAGCAATTTTCAAGCTTCACTTCTCTCAGATCGCAATTTGTTATACTGTTGTGCTCGATGAAATCACAATTGATAAATTTGGTTTTTTCTAAAGTAGCACCGTAGAAACTTACAAATAAAAAGGTACAATTCATAAATTCGCAATTGTATAATTTTGAGAAGCTTAAAAAAGTGTTTAGAAAAGTTGCATTCTTGAAAGTCGAATGATGAAAGGAGCAATAGGAGAAATCTATTCCTTCGAAGTTGTCAGTCGTAAGAGGAAAGTCTATTTGTTCCCTAAAAATATTTATCCCTTTTAAATCCCACATGTTTTCCAAAAATCTTAAATTCCCTTGCTCAAAGTCCCGCTGTAGGAAATCTTCACCAGCTCCATCCCTGATTAGCCCAAGAATTTTATCTTGAAGCTGGTGGCCATCAGAATCATCCCATCGGTCCCGATACTTATTTAACTCTTTTATATTGTATTGTGGCAACAAATATATTTGCGTAAACATAGTTCGCTACCTAAAATCTTTTAGTTTCTTAACCTCTCGCTTCTCGTTGCCGAAGATGTCTATATAAATGAGCATCATTTGCCTATTGAGCTTGTTTGAGTCGAAACATATTTCGTACTCTTGCCTCTTTAAATCTTCTGCATAAAAAACATCGTCGAAGTTGAAAATTTTGCCATCATAATTGTAGTCCACCATCACCATAGAGAGAGTTTCCATGTTTTCATAATGTAGTGGCTTTTTAGAGATGATGTTGCTCTCGAACTTTTTAATTTTGATTACAGCATCCGTTTCGCTGTGCCCTAAGCCTACTTGTCCCTTAGGTTCGCCCAGGTAATATTCACACTCAATATCGGGAATCTGAACGAAATCAAAACCTACGGCATCAACAGTGTTATTAACATCCATCTCGCTGACAGGCTGTTTTATATGGCTAAATCCTTTCCGGTGTAGCTCGTCAATAATGGAATAGGGAATCCTCAGCACAAAATATCTTGTGTCTCCTTTTTCAATATAGTCTTCCAGAAAGTCAACGCTTGCTGCCGGGGCAATAATGAAAAATCTTCGCCCTATCTTGTCACCAAGAATAGAATGTATGTCGTCTATGAAGCCTCTATCCAGAACAGCATCCCGATACTTTTGATAGTTAAAAACGAGGACATTATCTGCGCCTAGATAGCCATCTAATTCCACTCCAGCAATTCTGTGTGGTTCATTTCGGCACTGGAAAAGTTTCAAAACGAAATCCCGGTATTCCTCCCAAGGAAGCTGTTTCAACTTTTGATAATCATAAAGTCCAGCGTTGTATAAGGTGAAAGGCTTGGCTTTTAGTGGCTTGCCTTTATTTCCAATCTTTTCTCTGAGGTTGAGGAGGCGTTTCTGCATGGTATAGGTTGCTAGCTTCCCGCAATCGATCATAATCCATCTCCTGCCAAGCTTTTCCGCTACTGCTCCAGTTGTGCCTGAGCCAGCAAAGGCATCGAGGACTAGGTCACCAAGATTGGAGGAAGCTAATATCAGCCGGTTCAAAAGCTCTTCAGGATTTTCAGTTGGATATCGTGCTCCAAACACATAGCCTTTGAGATCAGTCCAGTTTGAATCAACAGGTGTATCTTTGGTCTGTAAGTATTCTGGTAGGCCTTTGAATTTCCTATCGCCGAGATCAACATAGGATAAAGCTCCGTTTATACGTATCCTGCCATCAATTTCCATCTGACCTATCTTTTGTTGAGTAAAAGTCCAGTGTCTGCCCTTTGGTGGGAAGAGTTCTTGGCCGAGAATGGTTCTTTCTGGTGGATTCCTTAGGCCAGGAGAACTCATGCCTCTCCAGCGTGGTTGTACTTCGCTCCCACAGAATGAGCAGATGCGCTTGCGAAACTGCTGATTGAAGGCGGACTCGGAGGACGCAGTATAGTAAAATAACGAATCTGTTGCTACATTATAGCGCGTAATATCTGATAATTGCCTCTTAAACCGGTTGATTACAATCTCGTTTTGAAAATTCGCTGCCCCAAATACCTCATCCATAATTGTTTTTATATAATGGCCGAAATGATAATCTATCCTCACATAAATACTTCCATCATAGGCAAGGATCTCACGAAGGAAAATCAAGCGTTTACGCAGAAACTCGATGAACTTAGCTCCCATCGTTTTAGCAGAGTATGCAGATGCTCCCTTGCTGATACTGTATTCATCTCCAGTGCCAAAAGGAGGGTCTATGTAAATCAGCCGCACCCCAGATGTGCCATCCCCATTTTTGAGCTTTCCCTCCTCCTTTATTTTCATAAGGGTCTTCAAGACTTGCAGGTTATCGCCAAAAATAAGTTTATTTGTCCAATCTTTGCCATTGCTGCCAAAGGTTTTTACTGGCTGTAGGGGCACGGCGAATGTATCCGCCAGAATATCCTCTTCTCTTTCCTTATCGGCATAGGTAAGTTCATATTCCTTCTTGGTCTCAAAGGGAATTATATAGCGGTATCTATCAGGCAGAGGCTTGCCTCCCTTTAGACATTGAGTGATAAATTCAATTTCACTCTGGCTTAATCTTCCCATAATGACCCCCTCGACGAGTCTCGCTCTCTATGAATATATAGGCAGCATGGCTCTACAATCCAGAGTTTGTAAGCTAAAGCTACTAATAGCATTATAGCACTAGAGAGCTACTTTTTAGTCTCTTCAAATACAAGATGGGTCTGGAGGGGGGGTATTTCTAACGTAAGATGAGCCTGATATAAGAGGCAAATCGTTTATGATTAGGATATGAGACTGATCTCTTTCAACAAATCTCAAGATTTGTTAACAGGGTTGCCTGATATCCTTTTGTTCAGGCTCATTATTCAATTAGAATAGATTGGTATCGGGACTAAAATGCGGGGTGCTTTAGGTTATCTGAGGGGTTTTAATCAGGTTGACAATCATAGGGGAGGTGTATATCATCGATTTCAAGGACAAAAATGTTCGAGGTCGGCTCACTTAGAGTTGATATGGGAAATCCTAGATAAAATCGCCGGAGCAAGGGGCACGTGAAGGAGCCGAATTCACCAGGTCTAGGCTGATAGATACTACGGAGAGGGCGTTTGATGATTTTGCCAGGGGAGTTGGAAGCCAAGAAACAAATAAACGAATGCTAGGAATGAAGTAGAACGAATGGAAAAACGAAAACTACGTGGTGGAATGGTAGGCGGTGGTAGTGCTTCAAAGATTGGGGCTGTACATCGCATGGCAGCAACGATAGATGGGCAGGCTGAGATTGTGGCAGGTGTTTTTTCCTCAGATCCTGAAAAATCCAGGAGCTTTGCGGAAGAATTGTATCTGAATTCTTCCCGAGCGTATTCGGATTACCGGGAAATGGCGGAAAAGGAGAGTGCCCTTCCTGCCGGGGAGAGGATTGATTTTGTCTCCATAGCAACGCCCAATGCATCTCATTTCGATATTGCCAGAACCTTTCTGGAGGCAGGGTTTAATGTCATCTGTGATAAACCGGTGACCTGCAGGCTTGCGGAGGCAAAGGAGTTAAAAGAAATTGTTGCCCGCTCGGGAAAAGTTTTTGCCCTGACTTATACTTATACTGGTTATCCTATGATTAAGCAAGCCCGTTATATGATTCAACAGGGTTTGCTTGGTAAAATCGTTAAAGTGGTCGTGGGATATCGCCAGACATGGGTTGCAAGGCTGCTTCAGTCGGAGGATGGTCCGCTGGATGTCTGGCGACTTGACCCCCAAAAAGCGGGGATTTCCTGTTGCATAGCTGATATTGGAATTCATGCGGAAAACCTGGTTCATTATGTAACAGACCTGGAGATTGAAGAGCTTTGTGCTGATTTATCCAGCTTTGTACCGGGAAATTCGCTGGACAATGACGCCAGCATTCTGCTGCGTTATAAGGGGGGAAGCAAGGGGATTATGCATCTTTCACAGGTAAATACAGGCGAGGAAAACAATATAGACATCCAGGTTTATGGAACAAAACAGAGCCTGTCATGGAGCCAGGAGAATCCCAATTACCTGGTATGCAAGACAATGGATGGATACACAAGCACTTATTCTAAAGGTTCCAGAGGAAGCAGGATTTTGTGTGATGAGGCGCGTAATGCCAGTCGTCTTTCTCTGGGTCATCCCGAGGGATTCATTGAGGCATTTGCTAATATCTACCTTGAGGCTTTCAATGAGATTCGAGGGCGAATGGCGAATGAAGCTGTTCCCGCTGGCGATTATCCCACCGTGGATGACGGAGTAAACAGTATGGCTTTTGTAGAAACCGTGGTTACCAGTGCAGAGTCCAATGAGAAATGGGTCAGGATGAAAGGGGACAGTGCTGTTAGCCGTTTATAGTGATATGATATTATCAGGACGATTTATTAAGGAAATTAAGGTAGTATTATAAAAAAAGGAGTTTAAAAAAATGCTTTATGAACTGAGGGTCTACGATATTTCTCCACTTAGGATGAAGGATATCAATAACCGATTTGCCAATCACACCACTAAGATCTGGAAGAGACTGGGTATTCGCCCTGTAGGTTTCTGGGAGAATGTTATAGGTCCAAACAATACACTGACTTATTTACTTGCATGGGAAAGCCTCGAAGAACGACAGAGAAAGTGGGATGCTTTTGTGAGTGATCCCGAATGGCTCAAGGTGGCGGAAGAAACAAATAAAAATGGTCCGCTATGTCTTAAACTTACTAATACGATTATGAAGCCAACAAAATATTCGTCCATGCAGTAATTAAATTCTCAGTATAAATCATACACATTTTGCCATAGCTGCCGCACATACCAGGGGAGACACATTCTTAAGGGCTCCGTGAGGTCGCTCATTATTATACTACTGCCGCCAAGCCTCGACTTTTTCCCGGGCATCACCCAGGGATAAAAACGAGTTTTCATTCAAACACTCCTGGCGTAGCCTTCCATTGACAGCCTCTATTATCCTGTTATCCGTGGGCTTTCCAGGTTTTATGGGAATAGTGACAGCGGCTGGTGACTTCTACAATGAGCTACTTTATAGTTTCCTGAGGATTTTTCCAGCGGCTTTGCCGGCAACCCGCCTCTTGATGCGTTTGCCTGTCCTGCCCTTCTTTACGGCATTCGCATCACCCAGCAGCCTTGCCAGCATATAGAGAGTTGACCTGAAACTCATTTCTCCTTCCTCCATTGGTTATGCTTACTATTGGGTTTCTTGTGTCTCGCCTATCTATGTTATAGCGACCAAGATTCAATTATAGACTT
>CAYVML010000063.1:4314-7897 GCA_964452475.1 uncultured Dehalococcoidales bacterium | reverse complement strand
GCCTCCCCTGATATTCACCAGCCTGTCGTTAAGTTGTCTGCTGGTGATAGCTTTATGGAATGGTGGCAAGCCGCCTGTATATGCTCTCTATCCGCTATCCTTTACCATTGGATTGGGCAGTAGTGTCATACCAGTATTATTTGGTTGTGTTCGAGATATGGTACGTCCTGCTACCAGGGGTATAGCTTCCGGATTGGTTAATATGGGTGGCTTCGCTGGAGCCTCTATAGCACAACCGCTGTTTGGATATTTCCTTGATCGTGGCTGGCAGGGTGAAATGAGAGAGGGTGCCCCTGTTTTCCCACTGCATGCTTTCCAGCAGGGGCTTATACTTTGTTGTGCTATAGCAGCGCTGGGTGTTGTGGCAGCAATACTGATGAAAGAAACTCACTGTAAACCTGTTTATGATGAGCTGGTTTAATTGTGGGAACACTAATTGTAAAATAGTTGTTAACGGCGAGAGGGTGATATGAAATTCGATATCGAAGCACAGAAAGAATTTTGGAATAAAAGATTTCAAAAAGAAGGAGAGGTCTGGGGAAATTATCCTAGCGCCACAGCTGTCTATGCGTTAGGATTATTCCATAAGCATAAGGTGAAGAAAATCCTCGTCCCTGGTTCTGGATATGGCAGGAATACTAAACTGTTTTCTGAAGCTGGTTTCGAGGTGTCAGGAATTGATATTTCGTCGGTAAGTTGCGAGATGGCAAAAAGATTCGACCCGCTAACGGTCTTTCATACTGGTTCAGTACTGGGCATGTCTTTTCTTGTAGATACTTATGATGCTATGTATTGTTTCAATACGTTACATCTCTTCTATGAGAATGAAAGAGTAGCATTTCTTGATGGATGCTCAAACAGATTAAAAGCAGGTGGGCTGATGTTTTTTACCGTATTCTCAGAAGATGAACCAAGCTATGGTAAGAACCGCAGCATGGAGAAGGATACTTATGAAAGCCGTCCTGGCAGACCTACCCATTATTTTACCGATGATGACCTGCGCTGGCACTTCAGGAATTTCGAGCTTTTAGTGACTGGCAAGATAGATGAGTGCGAGGATCATAGCCAGGGACCTCATATTCATCGGCTGCGGTATATTTTTTCACGGAAGATGTCCTGAGCATTATACCACCGCCGGCCGGCATTGCACAGGCCAGCAGGATGGGATGGGGATTGAATCTGTCAACGAGTTTTCCTGCCACGATGGATGAAATCTATAAGCCAATAATAAAGGCAGTATATCCAGAGGAGATTAAGGTGCTGTTTAAGGGGAGTTCATTTTTCAGCGGTTTGAAGAAAACACACAATGCATGAAAGGCCTTCCCAATAACATGGGTAGTACCGAAACAGGCTACTACCACTAACCAGGCATGTAAGGTTGTTTTGTGCTGTGCTTCTTTGGACAAGGATGTTACAGCCTTAATGATTTTTCATGAAATGATGATATCTGGTTGTTATTAGCATTGTAGCATTAGTCCTGGTATCGCAGAGCCGCCACCAGATAGTTTATACTATAGCTTGTGTATGCCTGGTGTACAATCAGTGGCAGAGAATTTCTTGTGGAGGATTGAGCATAAATGTCTGAGAAAACAATTGAAGTTATCTCTACCGGGGGTACTATAGCCATGGGAGTGGATGCCAGCAGTGGTGGTGCAGTGCAGAAGCTGAGCGCAGAGGGATTATTGCAAGGAATCCCATCACTGAGTAGCATCGCAAATATAGGAATTATGAACTTTTGTAATAAACCGGGACCGCATATACTACCCGGCGATGTCTTCGAACTGAGCAAGGTTATCAGTGGTTTATTTACAAATGGTGAAGCTGATGGCATTGTAATAACTCATGGAACGGATACCATAGAGGAAACTGCTTATGCTCTTGACCTGCTGGTCGATAGCGATAAACCAATCGTAGTAACTGGAGCCATGCGAAACACGTCGCTGCTCAGTGCTGATGGTCCTTCTAATATATTCAACTCAACGTTAACAGCAGCGGCAGATGATGCTTGTGGCAGGGGGACAATGGTTGTCTTCAATAATGAAATACACCTTGCCCGTGAGGTGACCAAGAGCAGTGCTACACAGCTCAACACCTTCCGAAGCCCGTTGTTTGGCCCTGTCGGTTTTATTTATACTGATAAGGTGCAGTTTGTCAGAGCTGTGGGTCCCAGGGAGATAATTCCTGCCAGGCATGTCTCAGCACAGGTAGAGCTTATCAAATTTGCTCAGGGAATGAGCAACTTTTTGTTTGAAGCGGTAAAAGATCCCCTGGTTGATGGAGTGGTTGTTGAAGCGGCTGGAGTGGGACATGTCTCCATGACAGTAGCAAGAAAAATACAGGAACTGGTTGAGATGGGCAAGCCGGTGATTATTACCAGCAGGTGTTATGAAGGACTTGTGCTGGGGAATGCCTATGCCTTTGAGGGCAGCGAGCAGGACCTGCAACAGAGAGGGGTAATCTTTGCCCCCGGACTCAACGGGCAGAAAGCGCGAGTAAAACTGATTCTAGCACTGGGCTATACACGGGATATAACTCAAATCAGAAGTATCTTCGATAGACCGATAAAATATGGTGGTTAGTAATATATATTACGATGATTTTTAAATTTAAAGCCAACCACTGTTGCCTGGCATTTTATGAGATACGGGGAAAACAGTCTCTTGCCACAAGGCGTCAGTCACATTATAATGAACATCAATTGAGAGGTGGCGTAGGGAGCTGAGGCGAACTTAATAAACTTAATCTCAGCCCTATAGTGAATTTAAGAGCAAGGAGGGAAATCATCCTGTTTTATAACAAAAGCAGATGCTTGTGGTTGTTTGCTGCTCTGGTTTTTACAGTTAACCCATTCTTTATTCTGACGACGCCTCATGTGGCGGCTGCTGAGGCCAACGCTCAGGAAATCGAGTGTGTAGAGTGCCCCAGACATATAGAGAACATGACCGATCGTAGCCTGAGATTGGACATAAATGGTAATCCTCATCTCGCCTATGGCTCTGATCATCTCTATTACACCTACTATGATGAGTCGGGATGGCACTATGAGACAGTAGATGGTTCTTCGGGAGTTGGTCAGTATAGTTCGCTTGCCTTTGATAAGCAGGGTTCAGCATATATCAGCTATTTTGACAATAGTGAGAAAGATTTAAAATATGCACGAAAAGGGATTGATGACTGGAGCCTCACTGTTGTGGATAGTGATGGATGGGTGGGTGAGTACAGCTCCCTGGCGATCGATGGTGATAATTATGCTCACATTAGCTACTTTGACCATAGTGAAGAGGAATTGAAATATGCCTATGAGGATTCTCGTGGTTGGCATATTAAAACGGTAGATCGTAGGCGTGTCGGCAAATATACCTCGCTGGCCCTTGATAGCCGCGGTTACCCACATATCAGCTATTTTGATGAGAGGAATGGCAGCCTCAAATCTGCCTACCAGGATTCTATGGGCTGGCATATTAACACCGTTGATGGGGAAGGTGTTGGCTTGTATAGTTCAATTGCCCTGAATAGCTATGGACTTGCTCGAATCAGCTACTTCGACTATAGCAATGGAGAGCTGAAATATGCCTGTGAGGAA
>CAYVML010000063.1:0-4304 GCA_964452475.1 uncultured Dehalococcoidales bacterium | reverse complement strand
AATGGCTGGGACATAGAGGTGGTTGATGACCAGGCATACGTTGGATTGTATACTTCACTGGCACTGGATAGGAATGGCCATGCCCATATCAGCTATTTTAAAGGTGATGCAGGTGACTTACTGTATGCCTCTCAGGGGAATGGTAGCTGGGAGACGGAGATAATCGATAATATGGGTGATGTTGGAAAATACAGTTCACTGGCGTTGGATGACAGCGGATATGCCCATATCAGTTATTTTAATTATGATAATAGTGAATTGAAATATGCCATTCAGGATGCAGCTGGTTGGCAGGTGGAAGGATTAGATAGCGGAGGGGATGTTGGATCATATAACTCGCTGGTACTGGATGCTGATGACCATTCTCACCTCAGTTACTTTGATAGTGCAGATACTAATTTAAAATATGGCTATGGAGATTCGAAAGGCTGGAGTATCGTCACCGTGGATAGCGATGGTGATGTCGGGAGGTATTCCTCTATAGACATGGATAATAAAGGATATTCAAGTATAAGTTACTATGATAGAAATAGAGGTGACCTGAAATATGCCTATGAAGATAATACTGGCTGGCATACAGAGACTGTAGATAATGAGGACGATGTTGGACGATATAGCTCGCTGGCATTAGATAGCGATGGATATCCTCATATCAGTTACCTGGACTATACAAGTCTCTGTTTGAAGTATGCCTGCAAAGAATCAGGTACCTGGCATATAGAGGTTGTGGATGACAGTGACTGGTGTGGTTCCTATTCATCACTGGCAATTGGGGAGGATGGTCGACCCCATATCAGTTACTATAATATCTGGCAGAATTCTCTTAAATATGCATACAGGGATGACGGCGGCTGGCATATAGAGAGTGTGGGCGAAGAATATCCAGCTGGCAAGTATAGTTCTCTGGCGCTGGATACCGATGGTTATCCGCATATCAGCTATTACCAGAGCCGGGATCGTGATTTGAAGTATGCCTATCAGGATAATAATGGCTGGCATATAGAGACCGTGGATAATAATGGGGATATTGGTGTGGATACCTCCTTAATCATTGATGAAAACAGTTGGCCTCATATTAGCTATTGTGGAACATATGGAAACAGACTGAAGTATGCTTACTATACTGCTGGGGGATGGGAAATTGAAATAGTTGATAGTGGAGAGGATGTTGTCAGTTATAGTTCCCTGGCACTGACCAGCAAAGGCTATCCTCATATAATCTACTATCATCGCAGCAGTCATGACTTGAAGTATTATTACAAGTATCATGTTGAAATACGTTCGATTGACCTGGCATCTATTATTGATGTCGACATATTTCCAGTAGATGTAGGGTATCCTGCGCCACCACAGGTAATCTTATACGTCAAGGGAGCGCTTCCCGATAGTTGTACCGTGTATAATGACATCACCACTGAGCGACATGGCGATACCATAGACGTAACGGTTACTGTGAAGAGACTCGAGAGAGAGGATTGCATATCTACACCTGATGCTTATTTCCAGAGAAATGCAGGCTTTGGTGGCAATTTCAACTTTGGGGAGACATACATCGTTAATATAAATGGTGTGCAGTATACGTATATAGCAGTTCGACCATAGTTATATTACACTTTATCAACTTCCCCACAGTGCGATGAGTATTAGCCCTGTGGTAAGGATAAGGGTACCGGTGAGTCTTGGGATCCTCCCTTCTTCTTTGTAGATAACAAAGGCGGCAACTACTCCGATAGCGATACTGGTTTGCCTGAAAGCCAGTATATAGCTGGCTTGTTGCATCAGCTGGTATGCCCAGAGTATCAGCCAGTAAGAGGTAAAATTTAGTAGGCCACTGAGTGCTGGTAGTCTCCAGCCGAGGTCTTCTGTGTGAAGTCTCTCTGTTTTAGATATCCTCAAACATAATAAATAGCTGATATAGGCAAATACAAAAAGGAAGTACCCATAGCGGGCGGCGGTTGCCGGTCCCTGGAGAACAACTTCGGAAGCACTTTTATCGAGCAATGTATAACCTACAGTACCAAGAGCGGTGAGTAGCATCCAGAGGTTATTCCGGTTGACATAGCGGTGAAGTTGGAATTCATGGATTGAACGAAGTGGAACCAGGAAACATCCTACAACCACCAGTGACATTCCCAGCCAACCGATTGAACTTATATCTCTTCCTCTTAACAGGTCACCAATACCTACAAGGAGCACCGGTAAGGAGCGGGCTAGGGGATAGACTATGGTGAAATCTGAGGATTCGTATTATCGTGCCAGGCAAAAGAAATAAAAGCCACAGAAAGAGCCTGCTCCGATGACATATAACCAGGCTTTTATAGGGAGAGAATGAACTATCGCCTCGCTGGTAACGGCGGGGATAAGCCCGGCCAGGATTACCACAGTGATCATCCGGAAGAAGAATGCTGTCTCGTTTTCCTTATGGCGGGCAAGCAGGTTCCAGCTTGCATGCATGATTGAAGAACAAAGCACCAGCACTATTACGAAGGAATTCATTTCATTGTCTCATTCTAGCGCCTACTATCGGAGCTATTTACTAAAAATCAGCCAGTTTTAAAATAAACTTTATAGAATGTGATTCAAGTTGATAATATGAAATCATTATTCGTGTATTATCTTGACCCATTTATCATTCGACTTGGTACTGGCAACTGCGGTCTCAATAAAGGACATGCTGCTTATCCCATCATCAACAGTAGGATAGCCATCAGTAGGCAGTGGTTGGTTTGTTAACTGCGCTCTAATCGCCTTAAAAGCTTCAAGATAGATGTTGGCAAATGTCTCAATTTTGCCAAGCAATCCCTGTCCCATCCATTGTAGCTGCCATGCGGTGTACTGCACCTATCCACGAATTGCTGCCACCACCCACCATGCCGCCACGTAATTTTCGCTTTCCAATTTATCCTACTTCAGCCCCAGTATTCTTTTATTCGATTCGGGATTTGCTTCACCCCTGACGAAGTCATCAAAGGCTCTCTTGGAGTGTTCTATCAGCATAGACTTGATAAATTCAGCCCCTTCACGGGCTCCCTGCATTGAGTCTTTTATACAGCACTCCCATTCCAGTACAGCCCAGGAATTAAAGCCGATCTCGGTAAGTTTGGTAAAAATTTGCTTAAAATCAACCTGTCCATCTCCAAGGCTTCGAAAACGGCCTGGGCGATCCTTCCATTCCTGATAGCCTCCATATACTCCACTCCTTGGTGATGGGTGAAACTCGGCATCTTTAACGTGAAAAGCCTTGATATAGTCTCTGTAACAGCTTATATAGCCAATATAGTCCAGGCATTGTAGTACAAGATGGGAAGGGTCGTATAATATGTTTACCCTACTATGGTTATTAGTTGCCTGCAGAAATCTCTCGAAGGTGATGCCATCGTGAAGGTCCTCAGTGGGGTGAATTTCGTAGGCAAGGTCGACTCCATATTCGTCGGCGTAGTCGAGCACAGGCTCCCATCTCCTGGCCAGTTCCTGGAAAGCCAGCTTAACTAGGCCTTCTGGCCTTGGAGGCCAGGGATAGAGATAAGGCCAGAGAAGTGCACCACTAAAGGTGGGGACTACGTTTAAACCCATGTTTCGAGAGGCTCTTATCGTTTTTTGCATTTGTGCTACTGCCCATTCAGAACGTATTTTAGGATTTCCCCTGATGGAAGGTGGAACAAAATTATCCAGCAACTCGTCATAGGCAGGATGGACGGCAATAAGCTGACCATACCGCTGAGCAGCCAGCTCAGTGATTTTAAGCCCATGACAGCTATCTTTTAGTTCACTGCAGTAGTCTTTTGATTCCGCTGCTTTGTCCAGGTCAATTAGCGATTTTACTGGAGATGGGATTTGTACACCAAGGTAACCAAGAGATTTGGCCCATGCAGTGATGCTATCCAGTGTATTGAAGGGGGGATTATTACCGACGAATTGAGAGAGGAAGAGTGCAGGTCCTTTAATCTGAGCCATTCTTGCCTCCTTGTACATGTTTCTTCAATATCTGGCATTAACTCGTGATAAAGTTATTTGGGTCCAACATTGAAACTCTACTCTGACAACATAGTCATAGGAATATGTCGGGGAAGCAGTTGTTGCAGTTCACTCATATCCTGTGGTGACCTGTGTCACATTGCCGGATTCGTCGCAGATATATGTACCTCGTGTCTTGCTGAGAAGGAGATAGTTGGTATCGGGTTTATCATCGCCATTAAAATCGTGGCAATGCAGTACGTATCCTGTACCAGCAATACCATGTCTTGTACTGGCATCTGGGAAACGGTGCATATTGTTAGTAGGAGTACTGACAGGATTCGCCAGTG
>CAYVML010000062.1:0-7931 GCA_964452475.1 uncultured Dehalococcoidales bacterium | reverse complement strand
ATAGTGTAGTCCGTACCATAAACATCATTATCTATTGTGCCTGGAATTCCTATTATTTTTATGTCCCCTGCTTCAGCCAGTGCTACTGCACCACGAAAAGTACCGTCTCCTCCTATAGTTATAAGAGCGTCAATGTGATTATTACTTAAAATTTCAATTGCTCTTTTCAATCCCTCTTTTGTTTTCATTTCATCACATCGAGCTGTCTCCAGAATTGTGCCACCACGTTGAATAATATTAGCTACCGCCCGAGGGTGTAGTTCTATAAAGTCTTTTTTTAACAAGCCGGCATAGCCTCTTCTTATCCCTATTGTCTTTATTCCATTGTTGGCTGCATTACGAACTATTGCTCTAATGCAAGCATTCATCCCCGGAGCATCTCCACCGCTAGTTAAAACCCCAAGCTTATTTAAATTCCCCTTTCCGCTCATTCCTGTTGCCTTCCTATATAGAAAGTAATGCTTATCATATCTAAAGTGCTCCTGGCGCTACAAAGTATGCTCAACTATCAATAAAATTCTTTGTACTGGGGATTTTACCAGTAATTCGTTTGTCAATACGGGTAGCTGAGTCTAAAGCCCGACCTAGGGCTTTGAATAGCGCTTCTGCCTTATGGTGATCATTAATACCTGCAAGCACTTTTGCATGAAGGTTTATTCTGGCTTCAGAGGCAAGTGATGTAAAGAAGTGGCGTACTAGATCAGCGTACAGTTCGCCTATGTTAGCTCTAATAAAAGACACCTCAATAACACTATAAGCCCTCCCTCCGATATCTACTGCCACTGCTGCCAACGCTTCATCCATGGGTATTACAGCAGATCCCATACGTGTGATACCCTGTTTTTCACCCAAAGCTTCGTTAAAAGCCCTACCCAAACAAATAGCTACGTCCTCAACTATGTGATGCTGGTCATCTCCCGACGCAGAAATTGTTATGTCAAATAAACCATGTCGTGCTAGTTGAGATAAAAAGTGATCTACGATTTTTATTCCAGTGACGATATCAAATTGACCACTACCATCTATATTGAGTTTTACTTGAACGCTTGTTTCCTCTGTTTTACGGCTAATATTTGCGATTCTTTCAGCCATTTTTTACAACCTCCGTTAAAGCCTTTATAACCCTGTCGGTATCCTCCGGCCTTCCAACTGTTATCCGAATGAAATTTTCCAACCTGGGGGTATCAAAATAACGAATGAAAACTCCTTTCTCACGAACTTGATGCCAAATCTTTCTGGCGATGGGCTCTTTGCTATATTCAGAACTACCAATGATAGAGATATTAGCATCTTGTCGTAGTGAGCAAAGGATGAAGTTTGCGCTGGAGGGGTAAGTTTTCAGCCACTTCAGCTCTTTTAATTTACTGAAAAGCCTATCTCGTTCCATGACAATCCTTGCAATATTATTACGCAGGTAATTTATATCCTGCAGGGATGCCAGCACTCCTGCCTGAGCTGCGGCATTGGCATTATAAGGCTGCTTAATCTTCATCAGATAACTGACTATTTCAGTTGGGAATAAACCATAGCCAATGCGTAAACCTGCTAGTCCAGCCCATTTGCTAAACGTACGTAGCACTATCATGTTGTGGTATTTAGTGACCAGGTCAGCCAGAGTCCCATTACTGAAATCGACGTATGCCTCATCCACTACAACAATCTTATCTGTGGCGAGAAGCTCTGTGATTTCCTGTCTGGAAATACAATTCCCTGTAGGATTATTAGGCGAAGCAAGAAAAATAACCTTAGTTTTCTCGTCCATGGCTTTAATTATGCCAGGTATATCCAGGTTAAAATTATTGTCTCTAGGTATGTTAATTACTTCGCCACCACAAATCCTGGTGCTAAATGGATACATTCCAAATGTAGGAGGACAATTAATAACCTTATCCCCTGGGTTAATAAATAGCCTAAGAATAAGGTCGATGAGGTCATCGCTGCCACTTCCACAGACAATTTGCTGATAGCTGAAACCAGTGTATTTCTCCAAAGCTAGCCTTAATTCTCTCTGTTCTGGATCAGGATAAATATTAAAATAGGGATATTCCCCCAGAGCCTGATTAACTTTTGGCGAACATCCATAAGGGTTTTCATTGCCATCCAGTTTCACTATTTTTTCTGCAGGCAGCCTAGTTCGTTTACTTAAAATGTCAAGTGGCTCAATCGGAGTATATCCACCCATATTTATCACTTCAGCTCTTATTAATTCTACAATTCCCATGTTTTCTTAATATCCATCTCTATCGCTTCAACCTGAGTCCGATAGCTTTGGCATGAGCGTCGAACCCTTCAACTGTAGCTATTAGTATAGCTGCTTGCCCTAAATCTTGCATAGTGCGTTTATCAGAATTGATAATGTCCGTTATCTTTAAAAAATCGTCTACTCCTAACGGAGAGCTGAAGCGTGCATTTCCACCAGTAGGTAGTACATGGCTTGGCCCGGCAATGTAATCACCCAAGGCAACAGGAGAATCATTGCCAATAAATATACAACCAGCATTATGAATTCTGGGAATAAGTGTGAGAGCATCAGTCACCATAAGAGCTACGTGTTCTGGAGCATAGAGGTTAACCAACTCGACAGCTTGGTTTACATCTTCCACCAATATGATGGCTCCATTCTCAATAGCATGCGTAGCAATTGCCTGTCGTTCAATCCTCTTCATTTGTTTGATAATTTCTCTATCTACTAGTTTAGCCAATTTAGATGACGTGGTAATTATCATCGGTACGGCAAGAGCATCATGTTCAGCCTGTGCCAGGAGGTCAGCTGCACAAAGTACTGGGCTAGCCGTCTCATCTGCCACAATTAAAATTTCGCTAGGGCCTTCCAACCCATCAATGTCAACTGCTCCATAAACCATTTTCTTTGCCATGGTTACGAAAATATTGCCCGGACCACAAATCTTATCCACTTTTGGTACCGATTCAGTTCCAAAAGCCAAAGCACCAATGGCTTGTGCTCCTCCCATTTTAAAGACACTATCTACATGTGCGATTTTGGCAGCCGCTAGCGTAGAGGCAGGTATGTCACCCCCACTACCAGGTGGAGACGCTATAACAACCTCGTTGACTCCAGCTACCTTTGCTGGGATTGCAGTCATAAGCACCGTTGAAGGGTAAGCAGCTGTGCCCCCAGGTATATATAATCCAACCTTATTTAGAGGCTGGATCTGCCTTCCAAGCGTAGTATTAACATAGCTAATGCCAATTTCTGGTTTACAGGCAACATGAAAATCCTCGATCCTCCTTGCAGCTAATTCGAGCGCTGCAATAAGTTTCTTGTCTGCCATGTTATATGCTTCAGTAATTTCCTGTTCGCTTACTTCTATGTCGTTGACTACAATTCCATCAATCCTTTTAGTATAGCTGCGGATAGCACTATCACCGTTTTCCTGAACCTCTCCGATAATCCGTTTGGTTAACTCTTCGAGGGACAAGTCTTCACCAAAGATATCTTTTATTCGCCTTTTTATCTGCGGTGAAACAGTAAACTTAGCGAAATTACTTCGTTCAAGCAATCGCTTTGCTTCAGAAAAATCCTCTATCGCTAACACGACAGGCCTCTTTCCAGCAGTTCCATAAGAAATGTAACTTTGTCTTTCTTTCCGGGAAGGTTTAGTATTTCTCTATTCCCTATCATACAGGCGGTGGATTCAAAAAGTACATCTACGACCTTCAGCTTATGCTTTTCCAGAGTTTTCCCGGTCTGGGCATTATCAATTAATAGATCTGCATCCTCAGGTATAAAAGCTTCACTTGCTCCCCAGGTAGGTATTAACTTATATGGCTGAATGTGGTTTTCCCGCAAGTATTTATCTGCGGTGTTTATATATTCTGAGGCTACTCTCAACGGATTATTTTTTTTATTATTAATAAACAACTTTAAGTCAGCAATACTATCTACTGGCATATTTTGGCTCACAGCCGCTACAATTCTAACTTTTCCAAACTCAAGATTAAGCAGCTTGACTGCTGGGCTAGCCGGGTAGCGATATAGATGTTCAGTTAACCAATCCAAGCCAGTTATTGCCAGATCGAAATTACCATTCGCTATTTGTAGCGGCATGTCCTGAGGCCTGATTACCTTTATACCAAGCCAGCTAAAATCAGTGTAAGGACGCTTGGTTACAATATCAGTATATCCTTTTATATCTAATCCAGCCTGTTTTAGTAAGTGAGCTGTGGGTTTTTGTTGATGTCCATCGGGTAAAGCCAGTTTTATTTCTTTCACTTGCCAGTTGGAGAGTGAAATAACAGGCCTCTCTATTTTTTCTTTTTCTGGCGATACTTTTTCTGATTTACAGAGAGACCTACCACCAAAACATTTTAGTATTATATCCAGCTGTTTATACCCAAGGCTGTCTCTGTTTCCAATCAGGTAAGCAGCACTGGGCACCAACTCTTCCACTGGAATTAATCCATAGCGTTCCAAGGTTTTTTTATTCTGTGCCCATAAGACTGCCAAATCTGCATTTTCGGGAGGATAAGCCTCGCTAGCTCCCCAGACTGGAAATACCTTGAATTTTCGTAGTCTTCTATTCAAGGCACAAGCTTGAGCCAAATTGGGATACTCACTCACAATAGACCAACTATATTGCTTTGCTTGCAAATCATCACTCTCCAACACACCTGTTTGGTAGCTTGCTGATAGGTAGACACTGCCTTCACCATAACCCAAATTTGCTATCTTTATCAATGCACTAGCAGGATATCTAGCTGTAAGTTCTTCAATCCAGTCCAACCCACATATCCCCAGGTCGTAGTTGCCAATTGCTACCTGCACTGGAATATCTTTCTCCTGAAATACCTTGGCTAAAATATTAGCGGAAAGCTCTGACCTAAGGCGATATTGTCTTGATTTATCATTATATTCCTTAAATCCAAGGCCGATATCCTGAAGTAATCTTGCAGTAGATGACATGAGTTTACCTTTAGGTAAGGCAAACTTAACATGGTTGGATAGTGTTTCAGATGTACCGCTCACTGGTGTAGAACCTTAAGCACTTCATTAACTGAGAGAGCGTTGTAGTGCTGTTGTTGCTTTTGGTTTAATATGTCATATAATGTCGGAGTTTTTCCGTAAACCGAGATTATCCAGTAATAATCTGATAGCTCTCTTTCTGTAAAATGGATATCTACTGAATAGTCTTCTGCTCGAAGCTTTTGAGCCAAAGCAAAACAATCCTCTATTATTTCAGGTGTTGTGCTTTTACCTTTGACAAGAATCATACGTTCTCTGCCATCTTTCCTATTAACCGAGGATGATTCCATTATAGAGTCAATATAAAGAGCAAATCCACAAGCTAGATAATCTTCCCCTCCCATAAGTGGAATAAGGTCATCATATCTACCACCACCACCTATTCTCCTACCATCAGCCGATAATTGAAAGCAGACACCTGTATAATATTCAAAGTTCCGAATTGCTTTAATATCGATTTCATACCTACAGTTTAATTCGTCAAGCATTTTCGTTATATCGATGAAGTCATCTATATTTGATTTCAACTCTGGAGATGCTTGTGGATACAAGGTTTTTACATTTTGTAAAAAACTGTTTGATTTCCCTTTTAAATTTATAAGTAAAGCTAGCAATTTACCCATCTTCTCTCCTTCTCCCCGCTCCAATAAAGCTTGCCAATCACCATCAAGAACATGGTCCATCAAGCTGGTTTCCTCTCCAGGGTTAAAGGCTACTTCTTTTACCAACGCTTTGATTAAACCAGCGTGAGATAATTGCAAATTAATATTTTTTATAGCAAGATTATGTGTTATATCATTTGCTAAAGATATAATCTCCGCATCCGCAGCCAGCCTATTTCCACCTATAAATTCGGCCCCACATTGCCAGCGCTCTCTGTTTTCATTACCTGTTGCTTCAAAAGCGAATATATTTGTCACATAGCACAGTTTAACTGTCCTAAGTTGACTCATATTATCAATATAGAGCCTAGCTATGGGAATGGTCCCATCTGGACGTAAAACTACCCTCTCTCCACCCCATCCATCCCAATCGAGGAATGAATATACTTTATTTAGCGTACTTGGAGTCAGTGTTCCAATTGCCGTAAACAGATGCAAGTATTCTAGTGTTGGCGTTCTTACTTCTTGATATCCATACTTGTGGCAACAATCTAGAAAGATTCCTTCGATGCACCGGAAAGATGACATAGCCACTGGAAGGAGATCCTGCATACCTTTACATTTTTGGTTTTCCATATTTTTTATCCTATCCGTTTTATTCTACACTAAGCTATGTTTGCCTTCAATGTTAAAAGTTTGTTGCTTATAGAAGCATAGTTTATAATTAGGTTGAGGTTCAAAAAATGCGAAGAAGGTTTGTTAGTTTCACTTTATTTATCTTGATGATAATCGTCATGATATCAGGATTAGTGGTTGGCAATGTCCAAGCTAATGGACCAGCTGTTGTAGTCCTGCATGTTGAAGGCACTATCTTACCAGTGGTGGCTAATTATATAAATCGAGGCATAAGCAAAGCTGAGGAAGAAAATGCCACTGCTTGTATTATCGAGTTAAATACTCCTGGAGGATTACTCAACTCAACGGAAGATATTGTTCAACGAATTATGAATGCTAATGTTCCAGTCATAGTTTATGTCTCTCCGAAAGGTTCTTGGGCTGCTTCTGCTGGAACATTTATCACCTTATCCGCCCATATAGCAGCGATGATGCCAGGTACCACAATTGGTGCTGCCCACCCCGTAAGCGCTGGAGAAGAAGAAATACCAGAATATCAAATGGAAAAGATAACCACTTTTTCGGCTGAATGGATGAAAACTATCGCTGAAGAGCGTGGTAGGAATATGGAAGAAGCTGGGTTAGCTGTGACTGAGAGCAAATCTTTCAGCGACATTGATGCATTGGATTGTAGTATCATTGACCTTAGAGCTAATAATTTGGATGATCTTATTGTCCAAATCAATGGTTGGCAGGTTACATTAGCTAATGGAGAAGAGGTTACAGTAGATACTACAAACTATGAAATCTTCCCAGCTAGTATGAATAGGATAGAGGGTTTATTACAAGCCATTAGTGACCCAAATATCGCCTATATCTTGCTTACTTTAGCTACCATAGGATTGATAACCGAAGTTACGAATCCTGGACTTATCTTCCCAGGAGTGGTCGGTAGCGTTAGCTTGTTGCTGGCATTCTATTCTCTTGGTGTATTGAATGCTTACTGGGGAGGAATACTGCTTATATTACTTGCTATGGGTCTTTTCGTCACCGAATATTTTACTACTAGTTTTGGAATATTGACCGCAGGAGGTTTGGCCTCCCTGGTTATAGGATCGCTAGTTCTTTTCAGCCATAGTCCAGGGATAGAGGTTAATCGAGGGTTGATTGTTGGAGTGTCGTCTGCTATAGGTGCTTTTGCCGTCTTCGTTGTAGGTGCCATTATTCGAAGCCAGAGGCATTCTAAATCAACTGGTGCTGAAGGGATGATTGGCAAAGTTGCCGTAGCTAGAACTCCCCTGAATCCTACCGGCACAGTTGCTATTCAGGGAGAGTTGTGGTCGGCTATCGTTGAAGGTGAACATATAAATCCACATGAGGAAGTCACCATAACTAAAGTTGATGAATTGAAATTGTGGGTAGTGAAAAGAAACAGGAGGTTGTAAAGTGGAAATGCTTTCCTTTGAAATGACGGGGCCAATTATCACTGCCATAATATTTGCAGTGGCTTTTATAATCTTTGTTATCTTTGCTATTATCAAGGGACAAAGACGAAAACTTAGTGCTGGTGTTGAGGGAATGATTGGTAAGATAGCTAAAACCCATACAGCGTTAAATCCTGCTGGAACAGTTTTTGCGGAAGGCGAATTATGGAATGCTACTACTGAAGACAAGTGGATTGAAGCTGATACTGAAGTAATCATAGCTGGAATACAGGGTTTAACATTGCA
>CAYVML010000061.1:0-7971 GCA_964452475.1 uncultured Dehalococcoidales bacterium | reverse complement strand
TCTAAGCCGCCTAATGGAGCTGAAAGGCCTACTTACCCAGCTAGCAGCTACCATGGAGAGAATAGGTCCCAGGCTTGCCCTTTTGCTGACACCTTCTATCATAGGCTTTGTTCCCATGCCGGCAGGGGCACTGGTCTCCGCAACCGCGATACGAGACCTGGTTAAAAGAATGAGTTTACGCCCTGAACAGGCAACCTTTGTAAATTACTGGTTTAGACATATATGGGAACTTTTCTTACCGGTATATCCTGCCATCATCACTGCTAGTGTCATCTTTTCTATACAAATCACGACTCTGATGATAATTCTTATTCCTATGGCTATCCTGGCCGCAACCCTTGGAATAATAATTACCCTGAGCATTATCAAACCTAAAGTACCATCCTCTAATAACGAAAAACCTTCTGATAGCATACCGTATGGTATATTTAAAGCTGCATGGCCAGTCTTATTGCTCATCTCTCTTGTACTGTTAGGTCTTAATGCCGCAATAGCGTTCCCTCTCACTCTGGCACTTCTTGCACTACAGCAAAAGGCAAGGTGGCTGGAGCTCAAACAAGCCTTCAAATATGGTCTGGATCCTAAGATTCTGCTACTGCTCTTTGCCGTAATGCTATATAAAGCTACCATCGAAACATCAGGAGCAGCGGATGAGCTCTTTATAGACATGCAAAGTATTGGACTACCTGCTATGGCTATCCTGGTTACTTTACCATTCCTGATAAGTTTCTCCACGGGGAACTCCATGGCGTTTGTCGGCATCTGCTTCCCTTTATTGTCTACTTTTATCTCCCCGGGCTCAGAGGTAAACATCTGGGCCTTGCTCCTGACATTTATCAGCGGGGAGGTTGGTTATATCCTCTCCCCTCTTCATCTTTGCCTCATACTCTCAACTCAATACTTTGAAGCAAACCTTTCAAAGGTATATCTCTACATCGCGCCACCTCTGTTTGTTATAGAGGCCGCCGCAGTACTGATCTACCACCTGGGAACTACCTGAGCACTACCTCTTGCCATTTAAGTGCTAAACAGTTTATAGTTGGGATTGTCGAATAATAAAACCAAGTTATATTTAAAAAGAGGCTGAAGAATGCAAGAACATGTGCCAACATACGACGAAGCACTATCACTTTTCAAAGAGTTTAATAAAAGCGATAGCTTACTAAAACATGGTTACGCTGTTGAAGGGGTGATGCGATATATGGCTCGTAAAAGAGGAGAAGATGAGCAGCAGTGGGGAATTATTGGACTGTTGCACGACCTTGATTACGAACTATTCCCCGAGCAGCATTGCCAGAAGTCTCGGCAGATACTAGAAGAGCGCGGGTGGCCAAAGGAATACATACGGGCAATCGTCTCCCATGGCTGGGGAATTTGTACCGATGTAGCACCGGAAAGCGAATTGGAGAAAGTTCTCTATACCATTGATGAGTTGACAGGACTAATCACCGCAACAGCCCTGGTGCGACCCTCAAAAAGTGTAGCAGATCTGGAGCCGAAATCGGTTATCAAGAAGTGGAAGGATAAAGCCTTCGCCGCCGGTGTTAACCGAGCCTTAATCGAAAAAGGCGCTGAAATGCTGGGCATTGAGCGTAGGGAACTAATCGCTGATACTATAACGGGGATGCGGGAAGTAGCTGACAAAATAGGCTTATAACAGCTACCACTGCTTTTCAATAACTAAAGATAAAGCGTCACTTTCCCCTATTTTCATGCCGCATCTTCTAAAGCAAAATACAAATACTCATTCCAGTATTGAACCCACAAATTTTCGTTGCCCTCTAGCAAAGTCTACTGCGGATACCTCTCTCTTCCCCTCCAGTTGTAACCGGCAAATCTCCAAATCACCATTACCGGTAACTACTCCTATTCCTTTTCCCCCGCATAGGGCAATTACTTTCCCCGGTTGGCCGCTTGTTTCTTTACTTAATGAGCTACCTGTATGTATCTTTATCCTTTTCCCCTCCCACCAGCTATATGTGCCTGGCCATGGATTGAACGCTTTTATTCTATTCTCTATCTCAACCGCACTCAGACACCAGTCAATTAATCCATCATTAGCCTTTATAATTCGGCTGTACGTAGCCTTGCTGTCATCCTGTGGTTTTAGCTTTGTCTTCCCGTTTAGCCATAAGGGTAGTGATTCTATTAAAAGTTCAGCCCCTTCATTGGCCAATTTGCCTGTAAGCGAACCCGTAGTATCATCATTAGAAATGGCTAACTTCCGCTGAGCTATGATTGGGCCGCTGTCCATTCCTTCGTCCATTAAGATTAGAGTTACTCCACTGGTCTGTTCTCTACGAAGCAAAGTATAGGCTACGGGAGAAGGCCCCCTACAGCTTGGCAATAAAGACGGATGGAGGTTGATACAGCCGTGTTTCGGGATGGACAGCACAGCCCCTGGTAAAATACGTCCGAAGGCAGCCACCACAATCAACTCCGGATTGAGCTCTTTTAAGATATCTAATGCTGCTGTCGACTTCAGGGTATCAGGCTGCATGACAGGAATATTACGCTCCAAAGCGAGCTTTTTTACAGGAGAGAATACTAATCTTTGCCCCCTTCCTGTGGGTTTATCTGGCCGGGTGTATACGGCTACAACGGTATATTTCTCAATAAGCAGTCTCCCCAATATTGGGACAGCAAACTGTGGAGTCCCCATAAAAATTATGCTTTTATTCATTAACAGAACATTTTCTACAATTTCTCATGTTATGTCAAAGTCCCCCTAGAGATGGAACTCCCACGGTTGATAACCTTTACAGGAATTTTTTAATGTAATTATATGACCCTCACGGGTATTTTATGTTGCAACCTGCAGTGTTATTTTGGCTAGTATTATTGTTATTGTGCTTTTGGGAGGTTAATTGGAGGCAGCAAAGGAAGTTTGGGAACGGGTGCTTGGGCAGCTTCAACTGCAGGTTAGCAAAGCCAATTATTCTACTTGGTTAGCTGACAGCGATGGCGTTCGTTATGATGAGGGAGTATTCGTAGTTGCAGTACCGAATGCTTTTGTGGCCGAGTGGCTGAAAAAACGTCTCTACTCTCTGATAAAAAAGGCTTTATCCGAAATAGTTGGCCTGGACGTAAATGTACAATTCAGCATCCGCGGCAGCGATCGAGAGCCTAACCCTCCCATATATATGGCTAGCCAGCACGACGGTGGTACGAGCACCAAGGCTAGAACCTACCAGTTCTACCCTCAATATACCTTCGATAGCTTCGTAGTTGGCGATTGTAACCGCCTCGCATACGCCGCCACCATGGAGGTAGCGATAAACCCCGGGCACTCTTACAACCCACTCTTCTTATATGGAGCCACAGGTCAAGGGAAAACACACCTGTTGCATGCCATCGGCCACAAAGCATTAGATAAAGGTCTACAAGTTATTTACACTACTGGTGAGCGTTTTACTAGTGATTTCGTGTTTTCAGCTAAACAAAAGAAGATTGCGTCTTTTCAAAACAAGTTCAATACCGTACGTATTTTACTATTCGATGATATCCAGTTCATAAGTGGGAAAAAACAAACCCAACAATCTTTATTACACATCTTCGATGCTTTATTTAGCTACAACTGCCAGTTCGTTGTCACTTCAGACTGCCACCCTGATGAGATCGATGCCTTCAATATCAAGTTAAAGTCCCGCCTCGAGGGTGGGCCCATATTCCCGGTACAACCGCCCGGATTTGAGACACGTCTCTATATACTAAGGGCAAAGTCAATAGAAATGAATTTGGCTATCAGTGATGAAGTGTTACAGTTGCTAGCAGAAAGGGTACAGGATAATGCCAGACGTCTAGAAGGTGCTTTAATCTATTTATCCGCTCAAACTAAGTTGACTGGCATGGAAATTACTCCACAGACAGTTAACAATATGTTAACAAATACCACTTTATATAAACGCAGCACCCAACTTTTAATCCAAACAGTTTCAACCTATTTTAACCTACTCCCTGAGGAATTATCCAGTAAAGCCAGAGACCGTAAAACTTCTCTAGCACGCCACATAGCCATGTATTTACTAAGAGATGATTACGGTAACTTGCTGGCTGATATAGGCAAGCATTTGGGAAACAGAAGCCATGCTACAGTCCTCCACGGATACAGACATATTGCAGCTAATATCAGCAGCAATACTCAATTACGCAAACAAGTTGAAGATATAAGAAATCAGATTAAAAAGTCTCTTTCTTAATCACGATCGTATCTGTTAGTAACAAAGCTATCACAGCCTCCCGAAGCAATGGTGTATATTAATGCATGGTATCTGGTCACCATCCCAGTGATGTTGAAACCGTGTTGACAGTAGAGGCTTAATATACTAATAGTTTGTTGATATCAGCCTATTTAACTGTTGTTAAACTACATCTCATCACTACCCAGTTATCAACTGATTCTAATATAATAGACTAATATATCTATAATCAAGCGATATTTATATTTTAGTAATAATATTAAGGAAGTATATTTGTGATAGATAGGGTGAAAATTTATGTTAAAGCTGGTAGTGGAGGTGATGGGTTGGTGAGTTTCCGACGGGAAAGGTATATTCCTTTAGGTGGTCCAGATGGAGGTGATGGTGGAGTTGGGGGTAATGTTATTGTTGAGGTGGATGCCTCACTGGAAGATTTATCTCATCTTGCTAAGAAGCGGAAGTTTGTAGCAGCAAATGGAACATGTGGAGGCAAAGATAAAAGGCATGGGAAAGATGGTGAAGATTTGTCGTTACGCCTGCCAAAGGGAACAATGGTCTATGAAATTAAGAGGACTGGGGAGGTGCAATATCTCGCTGATTTACTGGCAGTAGGTGAAAAAGTATTGATAGCTGAGGGAGGCAAGGGAGGTCCGGGGAATGTACATTTTACTACATCCATTAAACAGGCACCCAGAAAAGCTGGCAGGGGTGAAGATGGACAGTCATGTCGCCTTATTCTTGAGTATAAGATGGTGACTGATATTTGTCTGATTGGTAAGCCGAATACTGGTAAATCGAGATTGTTATCGAGGCTGACGAAGGCCCGTCCAAAAATTGCAGAGTACCCCTTCAGTACACGCCAGCCATTATTGGGGATTGTCAGCGGTGATAGGAAAGACTATGTAGTTGCTGAGATACCAGCGCTGATAAATGGTTCCTCAATTGGCAAGGGATTAGGCAATGGTTTCTTGCGACATGTGGAACGAACCTGGCTGATTATATATTTACTAGATGCGACATCGCCAGATGTTGTTGAGGATATCACTGTTCTAGAGCAGGAGTTAGCCTTGTATGACAGAAAGCTATCTGCTAAAGCTAAGATAATAGCAGTAAATAAGCTGGACCTGCTGCAGCCCTCAAGCAGAATGGATGATATAGGACGAGAGTTGCGACCTTTCTCTCTACAGGTTGCCTTTCTCTCAGCGGAAACTGGTCAGGGTGTGATACAATTCATCACTAAAATTACTGGAATAGCTGAAAACAAAACAGGACAGTATGAAGAGAAGCCAGGATCTGATGTGAAGATATTCCGTCCGAGACCACATGGATAATTAAATGACCATAGGCGTTATTGGTGGCACTTTCGACCCTATCCATATAGGTCACCTTATTATGGCTGAGCAGGCCTGGACTAAACTAGGGCTCGATAGCGTTCTCTTCGTGCCAGCAGGACAGCCATGGTTTAAGGCAAACAACGTGATTACCGTTGCGACTCATCGGCTGGAAATGTTACGGCTGGCGATTTCCGCTAACCCTCATTTTAAACTCTGTACGGTAGAAGTAGAGCGTCCAGGTCCCTCGTATACTATAGATACTATGATGGAATTACGTGACGGGCAGGGGATAAATTTTCCTTACTTCATCCTCGGTATGGACAGCATCGTTGGACTTCCTCTGTGGAAAGAACCAGAGAAACTGCTTCAGATGTGCCATTTGGTAGTTGCACCACGCTCAGGATTGAGCAAGGTGGAGAAGCTGAAGGCACTCGAAGAATCTGTTCATGGATTAATTGAAAATGTTACGCAGTTAGATATGCCTGTCATCGATATAAGCTCATCCGATATCCGCAGGTGCGTAGCCAGCGGGGAATCTATAAGATATCTGGTACCCGCCGGTGTGGAGCAATATATAGTTGATCACAGTCTTTACCTTCCTTAACTGGCAGAATAATTGCCCTTAAGAGGATTTGGGATTTAGATGTCAAGATTTCTGACACTTTGTGCATGGGCCTGGATGAAATTTTTTCGGGGTAGTACTTCACTGCCCATAAGCATCTGGAAGGTCTGGTCAACAGCCATGGCATCTTCAATATGTACCCTGAATAGAGTTCTGGATTCAGGATTCATAGTGGTCGACCATAATTGCTCCGGACTCATCTCGCCCAAGCCTTTGTAGCGTTGGATATCGAGCTTGTTTCCTTGTAGTTCTTTGGTTAGCTTCTCGCGTTCCTGGTCTGTGTAAACCCAGTATTGTTTTTTCCCTGACTTCAGGCGGTAAAGTGGCGGTTGAGCTATGTAGAGATAACCTTCATTTATAAGGTCTACCATATGGCGATAAAAGAAGGTGAGTAATAGAGTACGAATGTGAGAACCATCAATATCAGCATCGGTCATAATAATTACTCGGTGGTACCTGAGCCTGGACAGATCAAATTCCCCATCGGTATTTGCCCGTAAGGCTGTAATAATAGCTCGTATCTCTTCGTGTTGCAGGATCTTTTCTTTGCTAGCCTTCTCCACGTTGAGTATCTTACCTTTGAGCGGTAGGATTGCCTGGAAGCGGCGATCTCGCCCTTGCTTGGCCGAGCCTCCGGCTGAGTCCCCTTCAACCAGGTAGAGTTCACATAACTCAGGGTTTTTATCTGAGCAGTCAGCCAGTTTACCTGGCAAAGTTGATGTATCAAAGCTACTCTTCTTCAGTACAAGATCGCGAGCCTTCCGAGCTGCCTCTCTAGCCTTGGCAGCGGTAAGACACTTACCGATTATCACCCTGGCTTCATCCGGATGCTGTTCAAGGTAGAGGGATAATTTATCAGCTACGGCAAATTCCACCTGGCTCCTTACCTCAGGGTTTCCGAGCTTTGCCTTGGTTTGCCCCTCAAATTGTGGCTGTGGGAGCTTAACGCTGATGATAGATACCAGACCTTGCCGTACATCCTCTCCAGAGAAGTTGGCGTCACTGTCTTTAATAAGGTTATTCTTACGAGCATAATCATTAAGGGCACGGGTTAAAGCTGACCGAAAGCCAGTCAGATGAGTGCCACCTTCCCTGGTATTTACGCAATTGGCAAAACAAAAGAAGGATTCTGTAAAACTGGTATTGTATTGCATGGCTACTTCTATGGCAGTAGAATCAACGACAGATGACAGATAAATAGGGTTGGGGTGGATAACAGCCCTGTTTCTGTTCAGCCGGTGCACAAAACTAGCAATCCCGCCTTCAAAGTATGCTACCTTTTCCTGGCCGCTCCTCTCATCTTTGAGAAATATAGGCACACCTTTGTTTAGGAAGGCCAGCTCACGTAGCCGTTGGTAGCTAATGGTGAAATCAAAGGTAATGTCCTCGAAGATACTATCATCGGGGAGGAAAGAGACAGTGGTTCCTGTATCGGTGGCTTCACCAATTACGTGTATCGGACCTGAAGGGATTCCCTTTTGGTACTCTTGACAGTAGATATTCCCCTGACGTCTAACCTCGGCACGCAGCCATGTGGAAAGTGCGTTGACTGCTGCGGCTCCTACGCCATGTAGGCCACTGGATATATTATAAGCAGAACCACCAAACTTGGCTCCAGCATGTAGATGGGTAAGCACGGCCTCCAGGGCAGTGATGTTTGTTTCGGGGATGATATCTACAGGAACCCCTCGTCCATTGTCCACAACAGTGATGCTATTGTCCTTATGGATGGTTACCTCGATGTGGTCGCAATGCCCCTCCATCGCCTCATCTATACTGTTGTATACTATTTCATATAGCAGGTGATGCAAGCCAT
>CAYVML010000060.1:1067-8008 GCA_964452475.1 uncultured Dehalococcoidales bacterium | reverse complement strand
CATGCCTGCCCATTTATCGTACATATATCAATAAAATAGCCGTATCATCTCGCGATAGAAAATACTTAGAGGATACAATAAAAGAAGCAGTAAAGCGCAACACTGGATTTGAAAACAAAGCCCTAAAATTTCTAAAAAATATTTTCACGATGTACTTTTCTGAAAAACTAACGCCTGAACAAAGTCATATATGCCTCCAGTTCATTCTCAGGTGGCAACAACTTACTGGAGCTATTATGGCAAAAGGCGTTGAAGATACTGCACTTTATAATTATTACCGCCTGGTATCCCTGAATGAAGTGGGAGGAACCCCTGATTCTTCAGGGTTTTCTATGCAAGCTTTTCACCACCAGAATATGTTAAGGCATCAAAATTGTCCTCATAGCTTAAACGCAACATCGACACATGATACTAAGCGAAGTGAGGATGTTAGAGCTAGAATAAACGTGATATCTGAAATTGCAGATGAATGGAATAGTCATCTCAATATGTGGATCAGGTGGAACAGTCTTAAAAAGATTGATGTAAACGGTTTGAAAGTACCAGAGATAAATACTGAACTATGTCTATATCAGACACTGATAGGCGCTTGGCCTTTGTACGAAGATGAAATACCTGAATTTAAAAAACGATTAATAGTATATATGATAAAGGCAGTCAGGGAAGCTAAAGATAATACTAGCTGGCAATCGCCGAACATGGCATACGAAAAAGCCATTAAAATATTTATTGAATCCATCCTGGAAGAATCTAATAAGAATAATTTTCTTGTAGATTTATTATCTTTACAAAAGCAAATAGCCTACTTCGGTGCTCTCAATTCCCTGTCACAAGTTATGCTTAAAATTACCTCACCTGGAGTTCCTGATTTCTATCAAGGAACAGAGCTGTGGGACTTCAGCCTGGTAGACCCTGATAACCGACGACCAATAGATTTTATCAAACGGAAGAATTCACTTAACTCACTTATCGAATTAGAAAAAAAGGATATAACAAAGTTAGTTTCAGAGATTCTACATTCGTGGACAGACGGACGAATAAAGCTCTATATAACATATAAAGCATTAGAGACCAGGCGGGCTTTGCATGATGTTTTTCAATATGGAGAATACCTGCCTTGTGAGGTGATTGGTAAAAAAAAGGAACATATTTGCGTTTTTATACGTCATTGGGAACAGAAATGGGCTCTAGTAGTAATCCCCAGGTGGCTAACTAAATTAGTCTCGGTCGGAGAAATTCCAATAGGAAACAAGATCTGGCATGACAATATGCTACATTTACCTGATGAGCTACCCAAAGAATGGGTTAATGTTTTTACGAAGGAGTATATTAATACATCTACTCTTGAGCATGGAATTTCTTTATCTACTATTCTCTCTACATTTCCCGTAGCCTTGTATATAAACTGCTGACCGGTTATCTGCTATCCCGAGATTGAAATGCCGGTTTATACATCTGCTCCACATATTCATTCATCATTCGCCTGGCACAAAAAACAGGGACGATGGATTGAATTGTCTCTTTAGCCCTCGATATCCAGTTATTTGGCACGCCTCCCCTATCACGGGAATAGTAAAGAGGCACAATCTCATTTTCTAGCAACTGGTAGATAGATTCAGAATCGGTGATGTCCTCGTCTTCCGGTTTTGAAGCAACTTGATTACTACCGATAGACCACCCATTTTTTCCATTGAAAGCTTCATCCCACCAACCGTCAGGAATGCTTAAATTGAGCACCCCATTAAGAGCAGCTTTCATTCCACTGGTGCCACAGGCTTCCTGCAGCCGTCGGGGAGTATTAAGCCAAACATCTACCCCCTGAACAAGGTATCTAGCCAGATGCATATTATAGTCTTCTATAAAGGCTATATGTCCCTGGAATTCGGCATCCATCGCTCGTTTATAAACTCGCTGCAGGAGTTGCTTTGATGCATAATCTGCCGGGTGAGATTTACCAGCAAATACAATTTGCACTGGGCAAAATGTATTATTTGCAATACGCTTCAAACGTTCAATATCGCGAAATACCAACTCTGGACGTTTATATTCCGTAAAGCGCCGGGTAAAGCCTATGGTCAATACTTCAGGGTCGAAAAGAGTACCCATAGCAAGCATCTGTCCAGGCAATATATGGTCTTCTATAAATCGAGAACGAGCGCATTCCCGCATAGCACCAATAAGCTTTCGTTTTAAGAGCTGGTGTACTGACCAAAAACGCTCATCTGGAATATCAGATACACCTTTCCAGGATATAGCTCTATTTTGTTCTTTCATCCAGTTATTCCCTAAATAAATAGTAAAAAGCTCTGCTAGTTCAGGTGCAATCCACGACGGTATGTGTACGCCGTTTGTTATAGAGGCTATAGGTACATTTTCTTCAGGAACTTCTTTCCAAAGACCATGCCACATTTTACGAGTAACTTTCCCATGAATCTTGCTTACAGCACAACAATGCTGGGCTAATCTAAAGGCAAATACTGTCATGTTAAAATTTTGATTTCCTGTTTTATCCAGTTGCCCCAGCTTCAGGAACATTTCTGGAGGGAGTTCTATGGATTGCAGGTAACTTCCAAGGAATCTTTTTACCTGATCAAGAGGAAAACTATCATGACCAGCCAGTACAGGTGTATGAGTAGTAAATACAGTCGTATCCCGTACTTGCTTTATTGTTTCTTCAAAGGACACTCCCGCTGCAATTTTCTCTCTTACTCGTTCCAACATCATAAAGGCAGTATGCCCTTCATTAGCATGCCAGATGGATGGATTAATACCTAGAGCTCTCAAGACGCGGACGCCTCCAATACCCAGTATGATTTCTTGCTGTAAACGCAGGTCAGGGTCAGCAACATACAAACGTGCAGAAAGCTGTCGATATATCACAGGATTCTCCTCAAGATTTGTATCTAATAAATAGACTTTTGTATGTCCTACTTCTACCTGCCAGACACCAATAGCTATTTCTGTATGATCCAATTTTACTTTTGCGATAACAGCATTCCCAGTTTTAGACAAGACTCGACTGATAGGCACTTCTTGAAAGTCAAGTTGCTTATATCTTTCTTCCTGCCAACCATCTGAAGAGACACGCTGTTGGAAATATCCCTGGGGATACATAAAGCCAATAGCAACTAGAGTTACTCCCATATCACTGGCTTCTTTACAAATGTCGCCAGCTAAAATACCTAATCCGCCAGCATAAATTGGGAGCGAACTATGAATCGCAAATTCCATGGAAAAATAGGCTAGCGAATCTGGAAGCTTTATATGCTCATTTGTACGCAATACTACATCTGAATTCGCAAATTCAGCATCAAAAGCAGCAATGGCAGAGTCGTAGAGAGATAGAAAAGCAGGATCCTTTGAAGCAATTTGCAGTGCTTCCGAACTAATCTCCTTAAGCTGTTTAACAGGATTATGTTTACTCTGACGCCAAAGCGGGTAGCTGAGGGCCCGAAATACCTTCCTTGCGTCTTCGTGCCAAACCCACCACAAGTTCTTAGCAAGTTCATCAATTCTGCTTATGCGTTCAGGACAATTCGAAATAATCATAGTTTTTTATCTTACTTTCTTCTTAAACTTTCCTGAGGATTATACGCTATCCCTATTCCCTATAACTAATTAGTTAAGAGGTCCATAAAAGAATCTATTCAGAAAGCATAATTTATAATCATGTTATGCCCCCCGAAAAATGGGCCATCCACAATGTGAATTTTTTGGATGGTGGACTTGTCTGCTAGACAAGTTCTTGTATATACTGGACAAGCAACCTGTCATAAAACTGGAGGTGAGGTAATACCCTGATTACTCTGCAATATTGAGGATGGTTTTAGTCAAATTAGCTACGGCATAACTTAATTTCACTTAAATATTAATATAGTGACTTTTAACCAGAGTATCACTATCGGAACTCCGCATAGACCGTTTTCCTGTCTGTAAAAGAAGAAACATACAGACAATAAGATAAAGACAGCTTCTTTCTATAGCTAATTACCTGTCAAACTTCGCTGAGGTCATCGGCTGGGGAGTAACCCCAGCTAAAGTGCTTCTTGTAGCGTTCCACTATGGCGATGGTTTTCATGCCCAGGAATCACAGTAAAAACATTATTGCCAGCTTCATACACTTCAGGTATCCTCTTCATAGTCAGACTGTGTTTTCAAGGCGGAATCGGCTATCTCTGCAGCAGCCAGCGTTGATTTACCTTTAAAAAAAGTCCGGCTATAAGGTCAGACCGAGCATGTTAAATATTCTTTAGCACTGAAGTAATGAGTGATACAACTATTAGAAGCAAATTACTACTCAAAAAGGTTTGTTTCTTTTTTGGAACGCCCGGGATAAGCCAAGTGGAAGAATTCCTTTCCGACCCAACTCAATTCCCCTGCCTGCCTGATCATGTCCACTAACCATCGGGCGTCTTCTTGGGAACGGTATTTCCCTAGATCGAGTAGTTTCGTTTCAAGAAAGCCCGATATGTCTATCTCCGTGGTAATTTCAGCATCGGGCCGGGTGGTTACATTGCCTGCATCTGCGTGGTCAATATTTGAAAAAGCGCTTTCAGGAATGGCAACATAGTACAATTTTCGTGGCCCGCTGCCAGCTTTCGACGCTCTCCGAAAAGCGGCAGTAGTTGCCTTGCTGATGGCTATGTGATCGCTGTGGCCGCTGATGCCATCAGGCCCGAAAGTAATCACCACCTCGGGCTGGACTTTTTCGATTAACGCTAATACTTTGTCAGTGACCTCACCTAAATCCGCTTCCTCAAGCTCACCATCGATATATCCAAGCCGTTAAATATCCCTGATACCATTAACAGCAGCAGCAGCAGCACGTTGCTCACCCACTCTCACCGTAACAGTTTCTACATCATCATGCACATCGAGGCGTGTGCCTTTCTCTCCTCCGGTAGCGGTTACCAGGTCAACGGTGTAACCATGGCTTACATATTTGGCAGTGGTACCACCTGCCGCGGAGATTTCATCATCCGGGTGCGCAAATACCAGCAATATAGAGCCAGCCATTATCCTTCACCATAACCTTTCCCACACAGGATTCTATATCTTAAGTTAGAGTACTGGATAACTCCACCTGAAACAACAGGCGAGTTGACTTCCTCTGCAGTAAAAAGCCATGTTTTAATTTCTATCCTCCATTGACCGGTAAATGACCTGCCCTAGATAGTACTCCTTCAAATCAATATCCGCCCTTCGGCAATAGCGATACCGCGGTTATTGTCCAATTTAACAGGCTCGATGAAGCTTATATTAGTAGGCTACGAAGTGGACAGAAAAAAAACAAGCGATGAAACCATCTTCAAAATCTGCTTTGCCATTGCCTATTCCGCAAATAAAATAACATTAGATGAAATAGAGCTTGTTATTAATACCTAACATGTCTTGAAAACAACATGTTAAAGAGTAAACGAAACAACCGATGAAATATGTAAACAGATTTAAGCCAGATTTGATTATAAAGAATGTCTTATTCCTGACCAATCCCAATAATTTTGTCAATTTCTTTGTCTGGGAAATCATAAATCGCTTGAGGTATAGAATCTCCAGCAGACTGAGTAATGACACCTTCTTTTCCTACCTCTCCTTCAATTTTATGGAAAAAGATTTGAGCTATTGTTCTACCAGGACGGAGAATGATCGGTACATCTCCTAGATTTGTCAATTCAAGAGTGATAATACCGCGGAATAAAGGATGTATACCAATTGCAGTAGCAACAATTAAACCTAGACGGCCCCAAGATGATCTTCCAACAACATAGCCACCCAAATCCCTTGGCATCTTAATATATTCTAATGAACATCCCAAAGTAAACTGATTAGGATGCAGAACAAATTGTCGACCAAATTGAACGACAGACCTTTGAACTGACACTGATTCAGCTTGATTCTTAATCCTGCCTGGCTCAATAACACTTATATCTGTTCGTCTTTCTTGTAAGAAGTGAGTTCCTAAACGGATGTCAATTGAACTACTACCATTTTGTAGTTGTGATACGGGTTCAAGTAATGGAGTAACAACTAGTTTCTTATCAATATCGTCGGTATAATAAATTCGGTTTTTAATCTCATTACAGCTAAGTATTGCCATAATTATTTCTCACTAGTAATTAATTTACCTCTTTCCATCTACGGTGGATTTCTGCAAGGTCGACACCTTTTCTCAATAATTGATAATATTTCCTTCTTATTTCTAATTCAGTGAATTCAGGGAATATTTTTAACATAGTGCCTATGTCTTCTAGATAAGATAACCATCCTGCATTAAAAATAGCACGAATAGTAGCAGTATTAAACTCCGTGCCAATACTATCCTGATATTCATTAGGAGGTAGCCAATCTAAAAGTCTATTTCTTAATAATGGTACTTCATGCTCGAAAGCATCATAGGTAAATAAATTATCTCCAAGTTGATTCTTCGCTTCACGAATGATTTGCGATTTTAAACCTATTATTGCTCGAAATACTGCCCTTTGCACTTCATCGTTGCTAGGCCAATGAAATACATTCCCAACAGCTTCACTCCAAGGTTTGACTAGAATATTATATTCATCGTCTTTATGGTGCCTTGCTAAGTTTCTGTAACCAAAACCCGGATCATTTCTATTAATAGCATTCAGACATGATTGAACGCGAAATCTTGATGGGGGATGAGACTCATTACCAATGTCTATATCTTCAAATGGTAGGAGAAGAAGAGATAATGAACAAATGAATGCTGGACCGAATAAGCCGGCGCCAATAATATCGCTAAATAGTTCTTCAGCCCAAGAGGATGCTATTATAGGTAATTGGATACGAGTAATATATTCGATGTACGCAAGAGTTTGTTGTAGGTTCAATTGCTGAGGAAGCCCTGCGGCAGCAAGTTCTCTACCAAAAGACTCTAATATTGCATTGGCCGTTTTCTTGATAACAGTTTCATCAAACTTTAT
>CAYVML010000060.1:0-1057 GCA_964452475.1 uncultured Dehalococcoidales bacterium | reverse complement strand
GAAAACACGTTTTCGACATTATTTTTCAGATAAATGGCATGTCCAATTTCATGACCTAATAAACAATGCGAAAGAATATTGCATGGTGGGTTGCTTGAAAGTTGTAAATGGAATAGATCTGTAATGTCTAATTGGTGTTCTACTAATACTGATTCTAATTTAAGACTGGAAAATATCTCCTTTATCTTTGGAGATATCTCTGAAAAATAATAGTTGTTTTCTGGAACAGAACTAATAATAAGTTTGGAATTTGGGAATATTAAAGATGCGATACGTTCTAATGGCCTAATAAATTCAGCAGGCACACTTTGGTTATCACTGCTTCTGATAATAGGAAGAACGTAACTTTGGAAATATTCAACGAAATCGTAGATATCAGATGCTTCAGATAATATATCTTCTATATCAGTATCTGGATCATTACTTAAAGAGATAAGTGCTTGAATTCGGTTAGACAGAATATTTGACGATGAAACTAAACACTTCAATAAATCCAGTGGGCATCTTGAGGGATAACCCCTATCCATCAAACTAGATAGCTGTTCAAAGAATAGACTATTTAGCTCGAGCAGAGATATTAAGTAAGTTTTTTCTGATTTACGAATGGCCAAACTGTAACCCCATAAGAAGATTTTATTGATGGTGGTTTAAGTAACTGTTTTTGTAAATCGGAATATCTTTTGCAGAAGTTAAATAGAAGATTTAATTCCTCATCTGAAATTGGAGTACCTTGGGCTAAGGTAGAAGCAGATTTTCGCAGAATTTCTAAGTGATCTCGAAAAGCTTTTGTATTTCTTAATTGTCCTTTCATTGCATTTAAAGTTTGAGATAGGACTTTCAGTGAATATTTACTTGAAGCTTTAATTTGAGCACATGAAACATTTTGATCACCAATATATGCAGCCTCTAATAATTTGGAGAGTTTTTTAAATATATCAAGACTTGATTCATCAACAGTACGATTTCTTTTAACTCTTTTTATAGCAGCTATAGCTTGGTTGGCAAGTATCTTTTGATTATAAATATCAATTATTTCAAAGGGATCCCTTCTTTCACT
>CAYVML010000059.1:7371-8028 GCA_964452475.1 uncultured Dehalococcoidales bacterium | reverse complement strand
TTACCTCTGATGAAGTAGTAGCCTTGGCTAATTTGCCATCCAGAGAGGTGCTTATCTCACAGGTAGTTGCACTGTTGCAAGCTCCGTTGAGGGGTTTGCACAATGCATTAAACTCCCCAATATATGGGCTGTATTATATATTAAAAGCACGAATTCAAGATTTAACTAAATCATAAAAGGAGGAAATATGTCATCAGAAGAGACGAAGGTAGAAGAAAGTAAAGAAAAAGAGGAAAAGAAGACTAGTAAAACAAAAGTGAAGAAAGAAGATAAGGGAATTAGTAAAGAGGACATCATCGCTGCCATTAAAGCTATGACAGTAGTAGATTTAGCCGATTTGGTAAAAGTTTTAGAGGACGAGTTCGGAGTAAGCGCTGCTCCAGTAGCTATGGGTCCTGCTTCTATGGCATCTACTCAAACTGTGGAAACAGCTGAAGAAGAAGAGAAGACCGAATTCACTGTCATCTTGAAGAGCATTGGCGAGAAGAAAATTGAAGTAATTAAAGCAGTACGCTCGGTGACTGATCTAGGCTTAAAGCAAGCTAAAGATTTAGTAGAAGCTGCCCCACAAACAGTAAAAGAGGCTGTCTCCAAGGAAGAAGCTAGTGATACTAAAACGAAGTTGGAAGCAGCAGGAGCAACTGTAGAGGTTAAGTA